>JBJFGD010000121.1:0-15156 GCA_051892355.1 Acutalibacteraceae bacterium
CTTAAAATAATAACCTGAGTAACGCTTCGCAGTTCGTCTAAAAATTCTTTGGCGCCGTCCATTACATCAATAGTGGCAATAACATCTTGAATTTCTTTAAGGCCTAAATTATGCTGTTTTAAAATTTCAAGGCGGTATTGCATTAGTTTATCATAATTAGGCTCGTCACGCGTGGTGCGCTTAAGTTCGGGCACACCTACGGCATTGGCAAACGCAATCCAAATTTCGGGGACTAATACACCCTCCATATCTAAACATACAACATTCATTTTTATTACCTCACTTATAATAACTTTTAGTTTTTAAAGTAGATACGGCGGCAAGTCGTGATCAACTACCGCGAGCACTTTGAATTTTTCTTCGTGTATGCTATCGGTTTTTTGTACCGATTTTGCCGACTTAATCTCTTTATAAAGTCGGTTTATTTCATTTTTGTTTTCGGCATTTACGATCACCGCATCAATATGTGCAAGGCCGAGTGCTTTTGCGGCATAAAAACGGCGGTAACCGTCAATCAGCCATGCTTCATTTTTAGGGGTTACGGCAATCAAAACAGGAACTAAAACTCCCCTTTTATTTATGCTTTCTTTAAGCGTTGTCAATTCAGCATCATTAGGCGAGTCGGCAACGGCTAAAACTTTGATTTCATCAGTCGAAAATTTTGTTATTACAGAATTTTCTTTTATATTATTTTGTGTCTTTGCGGCGGTGGCAGAATTTGCAACTGCCGCACGGGCAATACTGTTTTTACCTATTGACAAGTGAAACAACCTCCTTAGTAAGAGCGGTATACTCTTTAGCACTGCGTGCGCTGGGTTTATATACTGCTACAGGCAAAGATGCATCCTGCGCCCATTCAATCGAACTGTCGGTGCGTATGTAATTTTGAAATAGATGCACACCCTCGGTGTTTTGCAAGGTTTCAATAGTTTGTTTAAAGTAGTTTTTGCGTGAATCAACCTTTGTAACCGTAACACCCAAAAGTGACAAGTCGGGGTTGATTTGTTTGACACTGCCCAAAAATTCAAACATATTTGCAAGACCGAAAAGCCCCCATGGACTTGCTTCTACAGGTATGATAAGGTAATCGGAAGCGCAAAGCATATTCATTACCCAACCGCCAAGTGTTGGCGGGGCATCCATTAAAATAAAATCGTATTTACCGCTTTGTTTAACTGATGCAAGGCATCGGCTTAAAATCAATTCGCGTTGCCATTTTGTAAAAAGGTCATATTCTATATTGCTCATAAGTGATGATGACAACACCATATCAAGCCCGTCATATTTGGTAGAGGTTATGTAATCGTCTATCGGTTTTTGCTCGGTTACGGCGGTGTAGATATTGTTGCCGCTTTGTGCAGCTTTTAACACATCATCTTCTGAAAACAGTGACAGTGATAAATTCATCTGCATATCGCCGTCTATAAGCAACACTTTGTAGCCAAGTTTTGACAGTTCATAACCAACATTACAACAGGTGGTGGATTTACCGCTGCCGCCTTTGTTATTGGCAAAACATATTGTAACGGTTTTTTTCAAGGTTTAACACCTTCCTTTACTATATATATTATATTTTTAGGCGGTAAAAGTCAACAGTTTGTGGTTTTATTTTTTTATTGCAATTAACTCTTGAATAATTTTTTAAAAATCCGATTGTGTATTTTTTACAGTCGGATTTTTGCTTTTTTGTATTTTTTGTAAAAAAAGCGGAATGATAAAAAAAGATTGGTAAACAGTATTTTTATATCAGCCAATTGTAAAAAATTTCGGAGGAATTTTTATGCGTAAAAAAATATTATCATTGCTACTGTGTATTACAGTGCTTTTGTCAGTAGCATCGCTTGCCGGCTGCGGCAAAAGCAAAAGCGCGGATGTATACTTTCTAAACTTTAAGCCTGAATCGGCAGATGTGTATAAAGAAATTGCACAAAAATATGAAGAGGAAACAGGTGTATCGGTCAAAGTTTCAACTGCCGCCGCCAATATGTATGAGCAGACTTTAAAGTCTGAAATTGCAAAATCAAGCGCACCTACAATATTTCAAATAAACGGTCCTATAGGTTATCAATCTTGGAAAGATTACTGCCTTAATATCGAGAACAGCGAATTTGCCTCACATTTAAGCGATAAAACTCTTGCAATACGCGATGATGACGGCAACGGTATTTATGGTGTGCCATATGTTGTAGAGGGTTACGGTATTATTTATAATAATGCAATTATGGAAAAATATTTTGCACTGCCAAACCGCGCCACCAATATAAACAGTGCTGATGAAATCAAAAATTTTGATACACTTCGAGCAGTTGTAGAAGATATGACCGCCAAAAAGCAAGAACTTGGTATCGAGGGTGTGTTTGCTTCAACCTCGCTTTCTTCAGGAGAGGACTGGCGCTGGCAGACACATTTGCTTAATGTTCCGCTTTATTATGAACTGCGCGACAGCGAAGATTATGCCGATCCTACCATTGCAGGTCTTAATGCCAAAGAGATAGCGTTCAGATATGCGAATAATTACCGTAATCTTTTTGATTTGTACACAACTAACTCTATAACCAAAAAGGGTGTTTTGGGTGCAAAATCCACAAGTGATTCTATGGCCGAATTTGCACTTGGCAAGGTTGCTATGGTGCAAAACGGCAACTGGGCTTGGTCGCAGATTGCCGATGTAAGCGGCAACACGGTAAAAGAAGATGATATTAAATTTATGCCGCTTTATACGGGTATAGACGGAGAAGAAAATCAAGGTCTTTGCATAGGAACTGAAAATTATCTTGCAATCAATAAAAACGCTACCCAAGAACAGCAAAAATTATCACTTGATTTTTTAAATTGGTTATTTTCAAGTGATACAGGCAAAGATTATGTAACAAATAAACTTGACTTTATTACACCGTTTGACACCTTTAGTAATGACGAATTGCCAAGCGATCCTCTTGCGCGTGAGGTAGTGCGTTACATGAACGATGATAATGTTCAAACCGTACCTTGGATATTTACGGCATTTCCAAGTGATGTGTTTAAAAATCATGTCGGTGCCGTACTGCTTGAATATGTTCAAGGCACTAAAGCTTGGGAAGATGTTGAAACTACAGTAAAATCAGTATGGAAGAGTGAACGAGCGTGAGAACAGCCTCAAAAAAATGGTGTGCTGTATTTGTACTGCCTACATTCATCGCTTTTTGTATAGCTTTTTTAGTGCCTTTTGTTATGGGGTTATATCTTTCGTTTTGTGAATTCAGAACAGTAAGCGATGCGCAGTTTGTAGGAATTCAGAATTATATAAGGGCTTTTAGTGAAAATAACGAATTTATAAATTCGCTGTGGTTTACGGTAAAGTTTGCGCTGATGGCGGTAGTCAGCATAAATGTTATAGCTTTTTTGTTAGCGTTACTGTTGACTAAAGGTATAAAAGGCACAAATTTGTTCCGCACGGTATTTTTTATGCCTAACTTAATCGGCGGCATAGTATTAGGCTATATATGGCAGCTTATAATAAACGGTATTCTTTACAGATACGGCTATTCAATAACCTCAAGCCCTACATTTGGATATTGGGGACTTGTAGTGCTTATGAGTTGGCAGATGATAGGTTATATGATGATAATTTATATTGCAGGCATACAGAACATTTCGACGGCAATACTCGAAGCCGCCCGTGTAGACGGCGCAGGGCCTATGCGCATACTTTTTAATATTACCATACCGTCTGTTATGCCTTCTATAACTATATGTCTGTTTCTTACAATTACCAACTCGTTTAAGTTGTTTGATCAAAATTTAGCGCTTACGGCGGGTGCGCCGTCAAAACAGACACAAATGATGGCGCTCGATATTTACAACACCTTTTACGGTAGGGTAGGTAATGAAGGTGTGGGTCAGGCAAAGGCGGTTGTTTTCTTTATATTAGTTGCGGTAATAGCATTGTTTCAGTTATATCTTACCAGAAGCAAAGAGGTTGAAAATTGATGAAAAAAGTAAAAGCTTCAAATGTTTTAATATTCACCTTTTTACTTCTTTTAAGTTTAATTTTTTTAATACCCATAATTACGGTTGTGCTTAATTCTTTTAAAAGCAAATTTTCTATAAGCCAAACACCGTTTGTGTTGCCGAGCGGCGATACCTTTGTAGGTTTTGAAAACTATATTTCGGGTATTGAAGACACCGGTTTTATAACAGCATTTTTTTGGTCTCTTTTTATTACGGTGTTTTCGGTTTTGGTTATAGTTGTTTTTACTTCAATGACCGCTTGGTATATAACACGGGTAAAAAGCCAACCAAACCGCATACTTTATTATTTGTTTGTGTTTTCTATGATAGTGCCTTTTCAGATGGTTATGTTTACTATGTCAAAAATCGCGAATGTGCTTAAATTAGATAATCCGTTTGGGCTTATACTGATATATTTAGGCTTTGGAGCGGGGCTATCGGTGTTTATTTTTTCAGGCTTTATAAAATCTGTACCCATAAGCCTTGAAGAGGCTGCTATAATTGACGGCTGTAATGCATTTCAAACATTTTGGCGGGTGGTGTTTCCAATACTGAAACCCACCGCCATAACGGTTGCAATTCTTAACACTATGTGGATATGGAATGACTATTTGCTGCCGTCTTTGGTAATAGGCAGCGATTACAAAACCATACCCATAGCCGTGCAGTATTTAAAGGGCGGTTACGGTTCTGTAGATATGGGTGCTATGATGGCCATGCTGGTACTTGCTATACTGCCTGTAATTGTCTTCTATTTAAGCTGTCAGAAATATATTATAAAGGGAGTTGCCGCAGGTGCCGTTAAGGGATAGAAACCGTAAAAGATTAAGCGGTGTACTGTGTGCTATATCTTCTTTGCCGTCAAATTACGGTATAGGCACTTTTGGCGAGCATGCATATAAATTTGTAGACTTTTTAGTAAGCGCAAAACAACGGTTTTGGCAGATATTGCCGCTTAACCCCTTGGGTGAGGGCAATTCGCCCTATAAATCAATAAGTTGCTTTGCAGGTGAAATGCTTTATATTGATATTGATTTTCTTGTGCGCGACGGATTTTTAAATCAAGAAGATATAGGTGAATACGAATTTTCGCAAAATGTTGATTATAAAGCGGTAAGGCATTTTAAATTGCCGTTGCTTGCAAAAGCGGCAAAGAATTTTGATTTAAAGCATAACGGTTATCAGCGCTTTGCGCGTGAAAACAGTTGGTGGCTTGATTCTTACGCGCTTTTTGCGGCGGCGCTTTCTGTTTATAACACAAAAAAATTAACCGAACTGCCCGACGGTATAAAATACCGTATTCCGGAAGCTTTGAAAAAGTTTAGCAGTAAGCATTTAGATGAAATAAACTTTCATAAAATAATGCAATACTTTTTTTACAGTCAGTATTTTGGGCTTAAAGAATACGCTAATAAAAACGGTATCAGAATTATAGGTGATATTCCGTTTTATGTGTCGCCCGATAGTGCTGATGTTTGGGTTAACCCCGATGATTTTAAGGTTGGCCGCGATTTTACACCCATAGCGATTGCGGGTGTTCCGCCTGATATATTTTCTAAAAACGGGCAGTTGTGGGGTAATCCAATATACAATCTGCCAAATATGAAAAGAAACGAATATGCGTGGTGGTACAAACGGCTTGATTTTTGCAAAGATTTGTATGATGTTTTGCGTATAGACCATTTTCGCGCTTTTGCAAATTATTATAGTATTCCTTACGGCAGCGAAACCGCAATAAGCGGCAGTTGGGAAAAAGGTATGGGCACTCCTTTTTGGAATAAAATGCGTGAAAAATTAGGCAGAATGCAGATTATTGCAGAAGATTTAGGCGGTGAGGAAGACCGCGATGTAATATCGCTTTTAAAGTATACTGATTTTCCAAATATGAAAATTTTACAGTTTGGTTTTACAGGCGATATGCAAAATGCTTTTTTGCCGCAAAATTACGCTTATAACTGTGTGTGCTACACAGGCACACATGATAACGACACCGCACTTGGTTGGTATAAAAGCGCGTCTAAAAAGCAAAAAGCCGTCTTTGATGCGCTTATTAAAGATAATGAATACCCAATACCGCACCGAATGATACGCGCCGTTTCAAAATCACAATCAATGTTATGTATAATTCCTATGCAAGATATTTTATGTCTTGATACTGCTGCCCGTATTAATACACCCGGTACCAAAAGTGGAAATTGGCAGTGGCGAATGTGTGCTGACGCAATAAATGCCGACACCGCAAAATTGCTTAAAGAACTGACAAAAGAACGCAATTAAAAACATTGTGTTACAGAAAATATAAACCTTTTAGTACGCTGTTTTGAAAAAATTCAAGATTGTGCTAAAGGGTTTATATCTTTTTAATTGATTTAGTTGTTGCTTTTTGAAAATATGTATGTTATATTACATTTATAATAGATAGGCAATATTAAATATTAAATATTAAATTTAGGATGGTACAGCATTATGAACGGTTATAAAAAACAGGTAGAGTTTCTTGATTGGGAATACGGTGTGTTTTTTCACTTTGGCATTCGCTCTTTTTATCCCGGCCATAAAGATTGGGACAATAAGCCCATGTCAGCAGAAGCCTTTAATCCTACCGAGCTTGATTGCGAACAATGGGTAAAGGTTGCTAAAGAGGCAGGTGCTACATACACAATACTTACTACAAAGCATCATGACGGATTTGCACTTTGGCCGTCAAAGTACACCGAGTATTCCGTTGCTAATTCCCCTTGGAAAGACGGTAAGGGCGATGTTGTGCGCGAATATGTTGATGCTTGCCGTAAGCACGGCTTGAAGGTGGGTTTATATTATTCGCCTGCTCAATGGGGCGAAAGCGCTATTCCGTTTAGCAGTCCGAAAGAATATGATGATTATTTTATAAATCAACTTGGCGAATTACTTACAAATTACGGTAAAATAGATTACTTATGGTTTGACGGTTGCGGCAGTGAAGGCCACCAATATGACACCAAGCGCATAACTGATGCTATTGCCGAAATGCAACCCGATATACTTACTTTCTGCGACCCCGAATGGTCGCCCGGTATTCGTTGGGTAGGTAATGAAGACGGTTATGCTTCACTTAACAATCCGCTTGTAGTATCATCAACCGACTTTTCCGAACTTGCTACCGAAGTGCAGCAACTTTCTGAAGCTGCTTTCTTGCCTTCAGAATGTGACTGCAAATTGCGCAACACATGGTTCTATGATAATAACGAATACAGCATAAAGAGTGTTGAAGAATTGTTTGGTATGTATGAAATGTCGGTAGGTCACGGTTCTAATTTTCTTATCAATATCGGCCCCGATAACAGAGGTCTTTTGCCCGAAGCCGATGTTAAGCGTATATTAGAACTCGCAAAGCGCATTAAAGCCGCATATGATAAACCCGCTTCATTTACCGAACCTGAAAAAGACGGCGATGTTTATACACTGACACATACCGAAAAGAATAACGCTGAGTATTGGGAAACACCTTATGAAGAGGCCCTTTCAAACTGCGTTATGATTAAAGAAGACTTAACTAACGGTCAATCGGTAGAGTCATTCAGCGTTTATGCATATCTGCCTTGCTACCGCCATAAGAAAATTTTAGTTTTCGAGGGCAAAACTATTGGTCATAAGGTGCTTTGCAAATTCAGCCCATTGCGTGCTTCAAAGTATGAGGTTGTAATAAACGACCACAGCGGCGATTATACAATAAAAGATATTAAGGTATTTTATGCTAAATAATTGAATATATAATAAAAAATAAGCCGAGATTATCTCGGCTTGTTTTTGCATGTTGAGATTATCGGGTATATAAAAATCACCTCGGGAGATAATAAACCCGAGGTGATTTTTAATGGCAAAACAAGGTATGAAACGAATAGACCGCACACATACAAAGCCGCGCAACACCGAGCCGCCGGTACCGGAAATTCAGGGTAAGGCAAAAAGCGGCAAGGCGCGTGTGAAACCGATAATTGCGGGCACATCGGCGCCTGCTCAAAAGGTATATCACACAACTCCGCATAAAACAGAAAAGCCGATATCATCGGTGTACAAGGTAATTGATACCGACATTGCGCGCGATAATCTTGAAAACGATATATCAAAAGCTGATTTAGAGGATATCTAATTTAAAAAAATAAGTCGAGATAATCTCGGCTTATTTTTGTATATTTGGGTTGTCGGTGCGTTCGAGCAAATAATCAACAGATATATTAAAATAATCGGCAATTTTTATGAGTTCAACAATGCCCGGTTCGCGTTCGCCGGTCTCATAGCGGCTGATTGTGTTTTGATTAGTGTTTAAATCCATAGCCATTTTCAATTGGGAAATGCCCTTTGATTTTCTGATTTCTTTAAGTCTCACAAAATCACCTCTTGACATTATTATCCCATATTGGTATAATACAAATATCCCAATTTGGTATATTTAAGGAGGAAAATAAATGAAAAATTGTCCTAAATGCGGAAAAGAAATCGATGAAAAGGCTATTTTGTGTGTAAATTGCGGTGCATCTTTAAAACCTAAAAAACCGATATTTAAAAAATGGTGGTTTTGGGTAATAGTTGTTGTGGTGGTAATTGTAGTTGCCGGTTCTGCTGCCAACAGCAATACAGATAATACTTCAAGTAACAGCAGCACACATTCTCAAGTATCTACACAGTCAAAACAAGAAATTTCTTATGAGGCTGTAGATTTACAAACCATGCTTGACGAACTGTCAGACAATGCATTAAAAGCCGAAAAAACCTATCAAGATAAATATGTTGAGGTAACAGGAAGAATAGTAAATTTTGATAGCGACGGCGATTACATATCAATTGAGCCTGTATATGCAGATGAGTGGAATTTTGATATGGTTATGTGTTACATAAAAAATGAAGATCAAGAACAAATTTTGCTGGAAAAATCAAAAGGCGACACTGTTATAATTAAGGGTCAAATTACCTCTGTGGGTGAGGTTTTAGGTTATTCTATTAATATATCCGAGATAGTTTAATTTCATATTAAAATTTTGATTAAGCAAAGAGCGCTACGATATTTTTCGTAGCGCTCTTTGCTATTGTATTTGTATTTATATTTATACTCCATCAAACCTTAACTTTAACAACTATCTTTTTAACAGTGTCTTGTTTGCCGTTTAGGCACATACCCGGCTTATGCACATCATGGGGAAAGAATATGCCGTATTCATTATCGGTAAGAATACCTCTGTTTGAATTTTCATTATCATAGTAGAACATAACATCTTTTATATCATTATATTCGCTTTTGGGTGAGGCTTTGTCAATGTCAAATCCCTCTATAACTTCTACGCCCGAAATTATAAACTGAATATCAATATAATTTTTATGCGCTTCGGCTTTTGCCTCGCTTTCAAGCTTTGAGGTGTATTCTTGTACAGAGGCATAAAGTTCTTTGCCGTCAATTTCATATTTGCCAACGGGCAGATTTTCGGCGACTGCTTTTTTTATAAAATCAAAAGCCTCTCGAAATCTGGGGTGCATACCGTAGTAGAGCTCACATTTAGAAAGATTATCAAATACCATAATAAAACTCCCTTTTAGTTTTTTATTTAATAATATATCAAATATCGCTATAATACAAGGTTGATTTTACAATTTGTATTGTGTTATAATTTATCAAAAGGGGATAGAGTTTATGGCAGATAAAAAGAAAGAATTTTTACGCACTGTAAAATTTACACTGTTTTCAATAAGCGCGGGTATTATACAAATTTTAAGTTTTACACTGCTTAATGAATTGCTTCATTTAAAATATTGGATTTCTTATCTGATAGCACTTGTTTTGTCTGTGCTGTGGAATTTTACTCTTAACCGCAAATTCACTTTTCAGTCTGCTAATAATATACCTATAGCAATGGCAAAGGTAGCCGCATATTACGCTGTGTTTACACCGCTGTCTACTTGGTGGACTGCCTTGCTTACGGGTGAAACGGTTAATTTAAACGAATATCTTGTTTTGGCGATGACTATGATTATAAATTTTACAACCGAATATTTATATCAACGCTTTGTTGTGTTTGGAAAAAGTATAGATACCGCTAAAAAATGATACGGTTTATGTTTATGCTGTTTTAAAACTATTAAATAACTTTTAAGAAACTGTTAATTTTGCATTTGCAGAGTTGACAGTTTTGTTATTTTTGTTGATAGCCTTATAAAAATATGGTATAATACGGTTAAATTATAGAAAGGTAAAGAAAATGAATTACTCTGAAATTACCCCTTATATAAAAAAATTAGCAGAAAAGTCATGCGGTAGCAACAATATAAAAAGTGATATGTATATGCAGCATAATGTCAAGCGCGGTCTTCGTGATTTAGACGGCAAAGGTGTTGTTGCAGGGCTTACCGAAGTATCATGTATAAACTCACGCAAGATTGATGAAAACGGCAATGAGGTGCCTTGTCAAGGTGAACTTTATTATCGCGGTGTAAATATATTTGACCTGGTTAGCGGTTTTTCAAAAGACGGTCAGTCGGGTTTTGAAGAAACGGCGTATTTGTTGCTTTTTTCAAGCCTGCCTAACAGACAAGAGCTTGATGATTTCAGCGAATATCTGTCAACATACCGTTCGTTACCCCCGTCTTTTGTGCGTGATATGATATTAAAAGCGCCCGGTAAAGACATTATGAATATTCTTTCGCGATGCGTTCTGGCATTATACGCTTATGATGAAAACCCCGACGATATAAGCGTAGCAAATGTTTTGCGCCAAAGTTTGCAGCTTATTTCGCAATTTCCTATGTTGGCGGTTTATGCATATCATTCTTATCAACATTATCATAACGGTCAAAGTCTGTTTATACATTATCCTAAAAAAGAGTATAATACAGCCCAAAATCTGCTTTATATTTTGCGTGAAGACGGCAATTTTACACCGCTTGAGGCAAAAATTTTAGATTTAGCACTGGTGCTTCATGCAGAGCACGGCGGCGGTAACAATTCTACCTTTACAACCCATGTTGTAACCTCGTCAGGTACCGACACATATTCTGCTATATCGGCGGCTTTGGGTTCGCTTAAAGGCCCCCGCCACGGCGGCGCTAACATTAAAGTTGTGCAAATGTTTGAAAATATGAAAGAAAGCATTGACACAACCGACAAAAATCAAATTAGGCAGTATCTTGAAGATTTGCTTGACAAAAAGGCTTTCGACAAAGCAGGGCTAATATACGGTATGGGTCATGCGGTTTATTCACTTTCAGACCCGCGTGCTGAAATTTTGCGCAATTATGCAAAACAGCTTTCAGAAGAAAAGGGTATGCAGCAAGAATTTGAGCTTTACAGAACAGTAGAAAAAATGGCACCCGAAATAATTGCCGAAAAACGCAAGATGTATAAAGGTGTCAGCGCTAATGTTGACTTCTATTCGGGAATGGTTTACCGAATGTTAGGTCTGCCAAATGAGCTTTTTACACCTATTTTTGCGGTAGCGCGTATAGCAGGTTGGTCGGCACACCGTATTGAAGAAATACAAAACGCAGGCAAAATTATAAGGCCCGCGTATATAAATGTTAAAAACAAAGTAGAATATATACCGATTGAAAAGCGATAATATATTTGAGGTGTGAATTTTGTCAGCTTTTAAACAAATATATGATATAGTATGTCAAATACCCAAGGGTAAGGTTGCAACATACGGTACTGTTGCACGGCTTGCGGGTAATCCGCGGTGGTCTCGTGTTGTGGGGTATGCGCTTCATAACAATCCCGCACCGGGTATAATACCATGTCACAGGGTGGTTAACCGTGACGGCAGAGTGGCAGAAGGCTTTGCTTTCGGCGGCGGCGATATACAGCGCCAAATGCTTGAAGATGAAGGTATAGTGTTTGAAGTTGACGGGCATATTGACCTTTATAAATACGGTTGGAACAAATAAAGCAAAGTCCCCGCAAAATTGCGGGGACTTTTCGTATGCCTTAAAATATTATGTTTATGCGTGATATAATTTTTTGGTTTGATACTTCGGTTCACAGGTTAGATTTACGCCTAACTTTTTAAAGGTTTGCTCATCTACGCGAGCCAGTATAACGCTTGAATGAACTTCAAGCCCTTTGAGCTTGTCTATTTGGTCAAGCGCTTTTTTAGCTGTGCCGTTTGTAGCGGCACAGATTGAAAGCGCTATTAAAATTTCATCAATGTGAAGTCTTGGATTATGATTGCCAAGCACACCTGTTTTCATATTTTGTATAGGCTCAATAATGGTGGGTGAAAGCAGTTCTATATCATCGGGTATGCCGCCAAGTTCTTTTAAAACATTAAGCAGCATTGATGAACTAGCCCCCAAAAGTGAAGAGGTCTTACCTGTAATAATTCTGCCGTTCTCAAGTTGAATTGCTGTTGCAGGTCCGCCTGTAGCTTCTGCTTTGTCAAGTGCTGCCTGCACTACGGGGCGATCTTTGTGAGATATACCTAACTGATTCATAAGAAGTTCAATTTTTGTAACCTCGCTCTTTTCACCAAGACCCTGCCGCACATTGCAAGCCGCTTGATAATAACGGCGAATAATCTCTTGCTTTGCGGCATCGCTTACAGCCTCATCATCGCAAATGGCATAGCCTGCCATATTAACACCCATATCGGTGGGGCTCTTGTAGGGTGATTTTCCTAAAATATGCTCCATAATAGCGTTAAGCACAGGGAAAATTTCAATATCACGGTTATAGTTAACAGTGGTTTTGCCATAGGCTTCAAGGTGGAACGGATCAATCATATTAACATCGCTGAGGTCTGCGGTAGCGGCTTCATAAGCCACATTGACAGGGTGTTTAAGCGGAATATTCCAAATAGGAAATGTTTCAAACTTTGCGTAACCCGCTTTAATACCGCGTTTGTGGTCTTGATAAAGTTGTGAAAGGCAGGTTGCCATTTTTCCGCTGCCGGGGCCGGGGGCAGTTATTACCACCAACTGACGCGAGGTTTCAATATAATCATTTTTGCCAAAGCCGTCATCACTTACGATAAGCGGAATATCTGACGGATAATCTTTTATGGGGTAGTGGCGGTAGGTTTTAATGCCCAATGCTTTTAGACGGTTTTCAAACGCAATAGCAAGGGGTTGTCCAGTAAAGCAGGTGATAACCACGCTGCCCACAAAAAGACCTATGCCGCGAAAAGCATCAATAAGCCGCAGTGTGTCAAGGTCATAAGTGATACCAAGGTCGCCGCGACGCTTATTTTTTTCGATTGCATCGGCATTTATTACAATAACTATTTCAGCCTCGTCTTTAAGCTCAAGAAGCATCTTGACTTTTGAGTCGGGCTTAAAACCCGGCAGTACGCGCGAAGCGTGATAATCGTCAAAAAGTTTTCCGCCAAACTCCATATAAAGTTTTCCGCCGAACATATTGATGCGGTCTCTAATATTTTGCGACTGCAATGCGATGTATTTATCATTGTCAAATCCTATTTTTGCCATACACCATGACCCCTTGTTAAAAAACTCAATACTAATTAAGTATATCAAAATATATTATTTCTTGCAAGTGGATTTTTTACTATATTTTATAATTATATTTCTTGCTTAAAGTTAGAAATTGTAGTATAATATAAAAGATTATAATAATTATACTATGCATAGAGGTTTTAAAAGTGGTCTTAACCGATAAAAAAATAAATTCTTATCCGCCTGAGCAGCGCGCATATGCCTTGCAGGTAGGCAAGATTTTATCTGAAAATAAAATAGAACAACCAAAAGCTCATATTGTTACTTTTGGGTGTCAGCAGAATGTAAGCGATTCTGAAAGAATAAAGGGTATGTTGGTGCTTTGCGGCTATACTCTTACCGATGATATGGCACAAGCCGATTTTATACTTTTTAATACTTGTGCTGTGCGCGGACATGCCGAAGACAGGGTTTACGGAAATGTAGGCGCTGTTAAAAAATATAAGCGCAGCAATCCAAATCTTATTTTAGCAGTATGCGGATGTATGGCGCAACAACAGTCGGTTGCTGACAGGTTTTACAAAAGCTATCCTTATGTTGATATTGTTTTCGGTACACAACAATACCACCGTCTGCCCGAATTTATATACCGCAGATTAACAGGCAGTAAAAGGGTGTACGAACTGTCGCTTGATAATAGTGATATTGTAGAGGATATTCCCGTAAGCCGTGACGGCACGCTTAAAGGTTGGCTTCCGATTATGTACGGTTGCAACAATTTTTGCACATACTGCATAGTGCCGTATGTTCGCGGCCGTGAGCGTTCTCGCCCGCCTGAAGAGATTATAAAAGAAGCTACCGATATGGTAAACAGCGGCTTTAAAGAAATCATGCTTCTTGGTCAAAATGTAAATTCTTACGGCAAAGGCGAAGCACACGGAATAAACTTTGCAAAGCTGCTTCGTATGATAAATGATATACCCGGTGAGTTTAGAATACGCTTTATGACCTCGCACCCAAAAGATTGCACTGAAGAACTGCTTGATGCAATACGCGACTGCAAAAAGGTTGAACGGCATATTCATTTGCCGTTTCAAAGCGGCAGCAGCAAAATTTTAAAGCAGATGAACCGCAGGTATGACCGCGAAGGTTATCTAAAGCTTATAAAAAGCGCACGCGAAAGAATACCTGATGTAGAATTTACAAGCGATATTATAGTCGGGTTTCCCGGTGAAACTTATGAAGATTTTTGTGAAACTTTAAGCCTTATAAAAGAGGTTAAGTTTACATCGCTTTTCACCTTTATTTATTCACCCCGCAAGGGAACGCCTGCCGCTGCAATGCCCGACCCCATATCTCGTGAAGAAAAGGGCAAATGGTTTGCCGAGCTTTTGGCCGTTCAAGATGAAATATCCAATCGGTTAAATTTGGGTCTTATCGGTAAAACCGTAACGGTACTTTGTGAAGAGGTAACTTCAAACGGTAAACTCACGGGCAAAACCGAGTATTATTCTTCGGTAGAGTTTGAGGGTGATGAAAGCCTAGTCGGTAAGTTTGTAACAGTGCGTATAGATTCTTACAACAATACGCTCTGCGGTAAAATAATAAATTAAAAACAAATTTGAAAGGAATTTTAAAAAATGGGAGTTATAGAAGCAACAAGAGCGCTTGGCGCAGAAATTCAAAAGGACGAGCGTTTTATACGCTATGCAAAGGCAAAACTTGCAAATGACAATGATGCTCAACTGCAAA
>JBJFGD010000122.1:0-3684 GCA_051892355.1 Acutalibacteraceae bacterium
CTGTAAATCTGCTGGCTAAGCCTTCGGTGGTTCGAATCCACCATCTCCCACCAGAAAAAGACATTGTCGCAAGACAATGTCTTTTTTCAGTTATATCCACTTTGCGGCGAGGGGCCGAACTCGCACGCCGAAGCATTTGCTCTTTAAACACACAGAACCGTCCCCTGTGTCACCCTGTGTCACCAAAATATTTTACCAATATTTGCACTCTTTGAACAGTCCTTTTTCACTATTACTTATTACTTGCCAAAAATCTCGAATGCGCGGACGAGTGAAGAGTGAATAGTGAAGAGGTAAGAAGTAAAAATCCCGAATGCGAGAGCATTCGGGATTTTTGGTGGAGCATAGGGGATTCGAACCCCTGACCCCCACACTGCCAGTGTGGTGCGCTCCCAGCTGCGCTAATGCCCCGAAATTTTATATATTTATGTTATCACAATGTGCTGTTAAAATCAAGCATAGCATAAAAAATTGTGAAAATTTTTTAAAAATAGCACTTTTTTATTGACATTTATATGGGTGTTGAGGTATAATCTCTAACTATAAGGGGTATTTCGCCCTAGTTAATTTGAATATGTAATATTTATATCTCGGACAAGGAGGTCAGCAATAATGAAAAGAACTTATCAACCTAAAAAATTACATCGTAAAAAAGAGCACGGTTTTCTTAAGAGAATGTCAACAGCCAACGGTCGTAAAGTTTTGGCTCGCCGCAGAGCAAAAGGAAGAAAGCAGTTATCTTACTAAAGAAAAGCCACTTCCATGTGGCTTTTACTTTTATTATTTGGTGAGATTATGAACGCTTATGTGAAACTAAAACAGAATTGGGAATTTCACCGTGCGTACAATCGCGGCAAAGCGTGTGTTGCGCCTACACACATACTTTATGCGTGTAAAGGAAAAAAAGAAACTGTTCGCTTGGGTATTACCGCCGGTAAAAAATTAGGTTGTGCGGTAAAACGAAACCGCGCAAAGCGTCTTGTTACGGCGGCATTTAATACTTGCTTGCCGCATATAGCAAATGGTTATGATTATGTAATTGTAGCGCGCGCGCGAATACTTAAATGTAAAAGCACTGATATTGCAGCAATTCTGCAAAAACAGTTAAAAGACGAAAAATTATGGATAGAGTAAAAAATCCGATAAGCCGCTTTTTTATTTGGCTTATAAAAATCTATCGAAAACACATTTCTCCTCATAAAATTCCCTGTTGCCGTTTTACACCGTCTTGCTCGGCATATGCCATAGAGGCAATCACGGTACACGGTGCTTTAAAGGGAACTTATCTTGCGGTAAAAAGAGTTTTGAGGTGCAATCCGCTTTGTAAAGGCGGGTATGACCCCGTTCCATCTAAAAAAGAGAAAAAATAAATATGTAAACAGAAAGGTGTTAGATTATGCAAACACTTTTTAACATTATAAATGTGCCGCTTGGCTATGTTATGCGCTTTTTTGCTGAAATTTTTAATCATGACTTTGCCGCTGCGGTTGCAATTTTTACACTTGTTATCAACCTTATTTTAATTCCACTCAGCATCAAAAGTCAAAAGTCTTCTGTTCAGCAAATGCGTATTAAGCCTAAAATGGATGAGCTTAAAAAGCGTTATGGCGATGATAGGCAAAAAATGGCTGAAGCCCAACAAAAGCTTTATCAAGACGAGGGTGTTTCTATGTCGGGCGGCTGCCTGCCTATGATTATCCGCCTTGTGATTATGTTCAGCATTTATTGGCTTATTATGTCACCTCTTACATATATGGCGGGGGCAAAAGAAGAAAACATCGATAATATTTATAACACTATCGTTGCTGTAAAGAGCGAAGATGAGAATCTTTACAAAGAATATGTCGATAAACTCGGTTGGCAGAAGGTTACTTCTAACAATGTAGAGCTTGCTATAGTAGGCAATTTGAGAGAAGACGGCAATATTTTTGAAGAGGTATTAGACGAAGAAACTTACGCAAAAATTAAGACCGATGTTGAAACTCTTATTGAAATAGACAGCAACGAAGACACTCACATTAATTTCTATCTTTTCGGCAATAAAAATCTTGACCTTACGCAAACACCTAAATTTTCGTTTGACATTTTCCATAATTGGCAGACATTATGGCTTATACCTATAGGCGCATTTTTAGCGCAGATACTTACAAGTCTTATCTCAATGAAGATAAATAAAATCAATAATCCTGATGCTCCGTCAATGGCAGGTATGATGCTTACAATGCCGCTTATATCGCTGTTTATCGGTTTCGGTTTACCGGGCGGTGTTGGTTTTTACTGGATTTGCTCATCACTCATAGGCGGTCTTATACAGTCGGGCGTACAGTTGTGGTACGGACCTAAAAAGCTTCTTGCGCGTGAACGCTCAAAAGAGCTTTTAAAACAGTGTGATTTTGAAAAAAAGCAAATTGAAAAATTCAACGATACAGATTCTATAATTAAAGAATAATCTAGGGAGGTCTTTTCTTGATTAAGGAAGCAATCGGCTTCGGTAATACAGTTGACGAAGCAAAAGAGGACGCCATTTCGCGTTTGGGCGCCCATATAGATGAAGATATACAAATTGATATAATTTCAATGCCTAAAAAGAAAGTTTTAGGTATTTTCGGCGGTTCACAGGCACAGGTAAGGGTATATGTTGAGCGCTCCGATAAGCCTGCTAAAAAGAATAAAAACAAACAAACTAAAAAAGCAGATGCTCAAAAGGCCGATAACAAGAAAACAGCAGTTAAAAAAGAAGAAAAGCCTGCTGTAAAAGTTAAAGAAGAGCCCGGCATAGAGGCCGTTGACCAATCTCAGATACCCGCAGACAGCAAAACAGGCAAGGCGATTGCATATCTTAATGCAATACTTAAAAATCTTGATTGTGAAAATGTAGCAATTAAAGCTGAAGTTCGCGAAAATTCCGCACTTATCATTCTTGAAGGCGAGGGCTTGGGTGTTATAATCGGTCACCGTGGTGAAACATTAGATGCTTTACAGCATTTGGTAAGTCTTGCCGCAAATAATTCAGGCGGATATTTTAAGGTAACACTTAATATAGGCGACTACCGCGAAAAGCGTGAGCAAACACTTATTTCGCTTGCGCAACGAGTAGCAGAACAGGTTAAACGCACAGGGCGTAACCGTGCGCTTGAGCCTATGAGCGCATATGAGCGCCGTATAATTCACACCGCTGTTCAAGAGATTGATGGTGTAAATTCGGCGTCGGTTGGCGAGGGCAGTTCACGCCGTGTTATTATATTCCCCGAAGGCGGCACACCCAATATGCCGCGCCGCGAAGGCTCTAACCGCCGCAGAAATGATCGTGGCAGAAGAACTTCAAACACTGTTGCAACTACACCATCTCGTGAGCCGAAACGAGATACCGATATTCCGCTTTACGGTAAAATTTCAGCAAATACAGATGAATAAATTCAAAATAAAAATGAGCCTTAATTCAAGGCTCATTTTTTGCTCTCTAAATTTTTAATATGTTCTTTTAGTATAATATTTATATATTGTGATAGCGAACGGTCATCATATTCTGCCTGAAAGCGCAATTTTTCTAATAAATCACCGTCTATTGTTATACTTATTCTTTCTTTTAAAGGTTTCATAATATTACCACCTCCATATAGTAAATTATATGCCTTTATCTTATTTAGTGTTGACAAATAATATTTAATAATATATAATAATATT
>JBJFGD010000123.1:0-3661 GCA_051892355.1 Acutalibacteraceae bacterium
TGCGCCTATAACAGGGACATATAGGTTACCTTTTACGGTGTTTTCGGTAAGGCTGCGCATAAAAGGCATATAATCTTGATTAGTAGTAAATTCGCCCAATACACTTAAATCAGACAGTGACTCGTTCATTATACAAATAATATTAGGTTCGTTGCCTGTCACTGTGATTGTGGGGTTTTTATTGTCACTTTCGCTAACTGCGCTTGAAACATAATCGCCTACAGAATTAGCATCATAACCGCTTGGCTCTGACATATACAAATACTTTGTATTACAAAAGAAACTAAATACAAAACCGTAGTTTCGATATCCGCGGGACTGATTCCAAAAGTCAGGTCTTACACCCGCATCTGCAAATATTGAGGTGAAGTAAAACAAAAACATAATGCAGGCAAAAAAGGTGCCCATAAAAGTGCGTGATACGATTTTGGTTATAGTATTGTATTGAGGAGTTTTAATTTTTATACCCAGCACAATGATAAAAATAAAAATTAATATAGCAATTACCATAGTGTATGTTAGTGAATAATTATAGGTGTTTGCTACATTTGCTGCGGTGGTTATGCCCAAAAAGTCCATAGGTATAAACGGTGTGCCGCGAAATTCAACTATATAGCAATGTGCAAGCGCCAAGCCAAAGCAGACAGAATTTACCGCTATTATTGAAACCGATAAACTGCCGCACAAAGCAAAAATAAGAAAATAGAATAGCATTACCACCATATAGTTGCCAAAAAATCCTAAATATGTCATATCATAAATAAAGATATTATTAAGGCATTCGGTCATAGTGATTGTTACAAAAGGCATCAAAAAAATCAGCAAAAAATGCCACACTTTGTTAAATTTATCATTTTTTATTTTGATTGAAAAGGTAATAAATGCACCTATTATAAATGGCGCAATAAGTGCAAAACCAAGCATTAACCATTTGGTGCTGAATTCAAGCGCTATAAATTTTTTGCTTTCAAACACAACAAAAAGTAAAAGAACGGCGGTTATAATAGAGCCTGTTATTTTACTTTTTTTAGTGCTTGCTATTTCAAAATTTTTTATAAAAAATTCTTTTGTTGAATTGAAAAATTGCGAAATAGTATTCGTAACTTTTGCAGTATTCATTTTAAGTATCCTTTCAAATAAAGTAGATTAAATACCTATTTTAAACCGATGTTTCATAAATCAATGTTAACTTAATTGAAGTGTATAATTAATATAATGTTAACTTATATTATATCACTTTTTACTCAAAAAACAAGATTTAATATATTAAGAAAAAATTAATATAAAAATAAAAACTCTGTGCAGATTTTATAAATCTTTGCACAGAGTTTTTTGTTTTAATGATATTAATTAATCTTTATTTATTGTTTTTAGAATTTCGTTATTCTGCATAAGAATATGGCCAAGCCCAAACAACGGAAAGAATACGCATGCTGCGGCAATTGTGCCGAATATTATTACCGCCAGACCTAAAGCAATTGAAAATGCTGTCTTTGAAAACAGCAAAAAAGCTGCAACAAGGCTTAAAATTATTATGGCAAAACCTAAAACAAAGGCAATAATCTTGATAATATTACCAAGATTCTTATACAGCCCTGCAGTGTAAGCCATAACGGGGTTTTTTCTTGCTCGAAATTCTGCCGATGTGGAGCTGATATCTTCTATAATATTGTTAGAATTTGCATTGTTTTCAGTCATAGGTATATCCTCCTTATTTGATAATAATATTATAATTTTTTAAAAATTATATACACTTAACACCAATAGTAAGGTCTTCGCCGTTTATATCCCATTGCTTACTGTAGCCGTCAGCTTCACCCTCAGTGATTGAATCAGCCAAAGTATCTGCCGCGATATCTGCCGACATCTTTTTAGCTATGTCTATAACTCGTTTGCTGCCTTGCACCGTTACGGCTATGCGGTCGGTAACATTAAAGCCGGCTTCTTTACGCATAGTTTGAATTTTGCTTACAATTTCGCGAACAAAGCCTTCTTCGATAAGCTCATCTGTAAGGGTGGTGTCAAGTGCTACAGTTATACCGTGATCGCTTACGGTATAGAAACCTTCGCGCTGCTTTGCTTCGATTAGCAAATCTTCTAAAGCAAGGTGAACATCGCCGGACGATAGCTTGAGTACAATTTCACCGTTTGCATCAAGCTCTGCTTTTGCATTATTTCCATCAAGTTCTGAAAGTGCTGTGCGAATTTCGCCAAGTTGTTTACCGTATTTTGGACCTACGGTTTTAAGTTGAGGCTTGAAACTGTAAGAAACAAGGTTATCGACCTCGTCGGTAAAGTTTATCTCTTTAATGTTAAGTTCATCTTTGATGATATCCGCAAAGTAATTGTTAAGTGACAAATCGCATTTAACATACATAGTGGCAAGCGGCTGACGGTTTTTGATAGCAGAACCGTTACGCGCACTGCGGCCAAGAACTACTATTTCGAGTACGCTTTCCATATTTTGTTCAAGCTCTTTATCAATAGCTGTTTCATCAACAGCAGGAAAATCACATAGATGTATACTTTCGGGTTGCAATTTGTCAACATTGCGAACAAGATTTTGATAAATACTTTCTGCCATAAAGGGTATCATAGGTGCGGCAGCTTTAGCTGTTGTTACAAGCGCATTGTAAAGCACCAAATAAGCAGTTTCTTTATCATCGGTCATACCTTGAACCCAGTAACGCTCTCTGCCCCGGCGAACATACCAATTGCTCATTTCGTCAACAAATTCTTGAAGTGCTCGCGCAGCTTCGGGTATGCGGTAATTTGCAAGGTTTTCATCAACCGCTTTAACCATTGAGTTTAGCTTTGAAATAAGCCACTTATCCATAACGGTAAGGTTTTCGGGCTTCAGCGTGTGCTTTGTCGGGTCAAACTCGTCAATATTAGCATAAAGCACATAGAAAGCATATGTGTTCCAAAGTGTACCCATAAACTTGCGTTGGCCTTCGATAACTGCCTTGCCATGAAATCTGTTAGGAAGCCAAGGTGCAGAATTTGTATAAAAATACCAACGAATTGCATCTGCGCCGTAGCTTTCGAGTGCATCAAACGGGTCAACTGCATTGCCCTTTGATTTAGACATCTTTTGACCGTTTTCGTCTTGAACATGGCCTAAAACTATAACATTTTTATAGGGCGCTTTGTTAAATATAAGTGTAGAAATTGCCATTAGCGAGTAGAACCAACCGCGGGTTTGGTCAACCGCTTCTGAAATAAAGTCAGCGGGGAACTGTGACTCAAACAGCTCTTTGTTTTCAAAAGGATAGTGATGCTGCGCAAACGGCATTGATCCTGAATCAAACCAACAGTCAATAACCTCGGGTACGCGGTGCATCTGCTTACCGCAGTGAGGGCATTTTATTGTTACATCATCTATATATGGGCGGTGCAATTCAATATCATCAGGGCAGTTGTCTGACATTGATTTAAGTTCTTCAATGCTGCCAATAGAGTGCATATGACCGCACTCACATGTCCATATATTAAGAGGTGTGCCCCAATAGCGATTTCGTGAAATACCCCAATCCTGAACATTTTTAAGCCAGTCGCCAAAACGGCCTTTACCAATGCTTTCAGGTATCCAGTTAACAGTGTCATTGTTACGGATAAGGTCATCTTTAACGGCAGTCATTTTTATAAACCAAGACTCGCG
>JBJFGD010000124.1:0-3658 GCA_051892355.1 Acutalibacteraceae bacterium
ATTATAACATCCAAGGTCTGATTTTTCAATGAAAAAGGATGTGATACATTGAGAAATCCAAACGGATATGGAACAGTTTACAAGCTGTCAGGCAACAGAAGAAAACCATTCATTGCAAGGGTCACTGTTGGGTGGAAGACATATGACAGACTAACCAAGAAAGCACTTGATTGTGTTCCTGATAACTGTGACCCATTTGAAATGCTTCCTGATGGAAAAATGAGATTTACAGACAAACAGATATATCAAACAGTTGGATGCTATCCTACAAGGCAGGATGCAATGATTGCCCTTGCTGAATACAATGCAGACCCTTATGACCTGCATATCAATACAATGACCCTTGAAGAACTTTATGAAAAATGGTCTGACGAACATTTCCAAAGGGTTTCACATTCCAATGTGCAAGGTGTCAAAGCATCTTGGAAGTTGCTTATTCCGCTGAAAGACATGAAGTTAATGGATTTGAAACTTGACCATTATCAGAAAATATGTGACGAATCAGGGAAGAACAGTCCCACATTGAAGAAGCTGAAAATCACACTCGGCTTAATGTATGATTATGCTGTCAGACATGAATTCTTGAAGCAAGACAAGCGTGACATGATACGATATATTGACATCAGCAAGGCAGGAAACCCCAATGCATACAACAGGAAGCCTTTCAATAAGACACAGGTCAAAACAGTGTGGAAGTGGAAGGATTCATCACCATACATAAAGGTGATTCTGATGCTTATTTATTCAGGTTGCAGAATTGGTGAATTGCTTGACCTGAAAAAAGAATGTGTGAACCTTGATGAAAGATGGTTTGACATCACCGCTTCCAAGACAGAATCAGGAATCAGAAAAGTTCCAATCAGTGAAAAGGTTTATCCTTTCTTTGTAGAATGGTACAACATGAATGATTGTGAATATCTGATTTCAACAACTGATGCAAAGCATTTTGAATATAGAAATTATTATGATTCCTATTGGAAGCCTTTCATGGAACAGATGAACATGGAACATAGACCGCATGACACAAGACATACTTGCATTTCACTTTTATCATCAGCAGGTGTTGATGATAAGATTATCAAGAAGATTGTTGGTCACAAAGGTCAGGGTGTCACAGAAACTGTTTACACACATTTTGAAATTGAAGAACTGCTTGAAGCAATCAACAAAATTCAGGTGTGAAAGTTGTGACCACATGGACAAGAACAAATACAAACAACAGTTTTATGATGACCACTATGAAAGAATTCACCTTGCTGTCCCCAAGGGAATGAAGAACATTATAAAAACCCTTGCATCAGAAAAGGGAATGTCAATCAATGCATATTTGCAGGATTTGGTCAGGAAAGACCAAGAAGGAATGTTTGACACAATGCAGATTGCAGACAGGAACAGGGAACAGATTTCAGGCATTAAGGGAAACATGCATGATGGTTATGATGTTATATTCAAGGATGGTCACCAAATCCATTGCAGGACAAAGAAAGATGTCAGAGCAGGTATAATTGAATATTGCAAAGAAAAGGGTGTCTGATGACACCTTTTTCTTGTGTCAAAACCTATCTTGCACAAGATTCCAAAAGTCTTGCACAAGATAGCCTTTTTCATGTTAGTTGCTTGTTAGTTGTGTGTTAGTTATAAGGGTGATTTTATATGTTTTCACAGCACTTTGTTGAAAATCAAAAATAAAGAAAACCCTTGAAAACACAGGGTTTTCAAGGGTTTCACAATTTTCTTCAATTTGATATTTATTATCGTTTTGAGAACTGCGGTGCACGACGAGCGCCTTTGAGACCGTATTTCTTTCTTTCCTTCATTCTCGGGTCACGAGTGAGGAAGCCGGCCTTCTTAAGCTCTGGGCGATATTCAGCGTTAGCCTGTAAAAGTGCGCGGGCAATACCGTGACGGATTGCGCCTGCCTGACCGGTAACACCGCCGCCTGCAACGCGGCATACGATATCAAACTTGTCAGCGTTGTCGGTAAGAACGAGTGGCTGACGAACGATAACCTTTAAGGTTTCAAGACCAAAGTAATCGTCGATATCTCTTTCATTAATTGTGATTTTACCTGTACCTTGGTATACTCTAACACGGGCAACAGAACTCTTTCTTCTGCCGGTGCCGTAAAAATAAGGCTTTCCTTCAAACATTGTTTCTGTCTCCCTTCTTAAAATTCATACTTTTCAGGTTTCTGTGCTACCTGAACATAGTTTTCGCCTTTGTAAATGTGAAGACGGGTAAGAGCCTTGCGACCGATTGTAGTATCGGGAACCATACCCTTAACTGCAAGCTCCATAGCAAGCTCGGGGCGGGTATTCATAAGAGTTGAATACTTAACCTCTTTAAGACCGCCGATATAACCTGTATGACGGCGATAATACTTGTTATCAAGCTTTTTACCTGTTAAAACTGCCTTTTCAGCATTTATTACGATAACATGATCGCCACAGTCAACATGAGGAGTGAATGTGGGTTTGTGCTTACCGCGAAGCAAATCGGCAACCTTAGCAGCGGTGCGGCCCATAGGACGTCCCGCAGCATCTATGATATACCATTTGCGCTGAACTTCGGCAGGTTTTGCCATAAATGTAGACATAATCAAAACCTCCAAATAAAATTTCATTTTTAGTGCCCGAATATAATACCACACCTAAAATACTTTGTCAACAATTATTTTTGCAAAAATCAATTTAAAAAGAAAAATCTCTCGTTTTCTTTGATTTACTCGTTTTTTCTCTTAAATGCTCGCGTGCGATTTTTAAAAAAATAACGCTTTACCGCTTAAAATTAATTTGCATAAACGCATATCTATGAAAAATAAATTGAATTAAAAACGGTTATATGTTATTATAATGACTATAGAATATCTAAACGCTTTTTAGCGTTTCGATAAGCCGATTTTATCGGCTTTTGCAAATTCAAAAACTTTCGTATTTGAATTTGCTTATATATTCATTGCAATGGTATAACGATAAAAGAGTGATAAAAGAATGAAAGTTTTGACAGTGGGCGATGTTTGCGCTCCCGACGGTTGCGAATATGCGCTAAAACAAATTCCCCGTATAAAGCGTGAAGAAAATATTGATTTAATAATTGTAAACGGCGAAAACTCTGCTTTGGGCAACGGTATTACACCGCATAGTGCCCATGCGCTTTTTGCCGCAGGCGCCGATGTAATAACAGGCGGCAATCATACATTTCGCCGCAAAGAAATTTTTGATATGTTAGAACAAAATCCCTGTCTTTTGCGGCCGCACAATATAAATGATAAAGACATAGGCAGCGGTTACTGCATTTATGATATAGGTAAGGCTGCCGCCGCAATTATAAATATTTCGGGGCAGATATATCTTGAAAGAATAAATACAGATAATCCCTTTAAATGTGCCGATATTCTTGTTGAAAAAGCCAAAGCCGACGGCGCAAAATATATTTTTGTAGATTTTCATGCCGAGGCAACCAGCGAAAAACGCGCTATGGGCTTTTATCTTGACGGGCGTGTTACGGCGGTTTTCGGCACACATACCCATGTGCAAACAGCCGATGCGCAAATATTGCCCAAAGGCACGGGTTATATTACCGACCTTGGTATGACGGGTGTTATAAATTCTATACTCGGTGTAAAAACTGATATTATAATAAACCGTTTAAAAGACGG
>JBJFGD010000125.1:0-3649 GCA_051892355.1 Acutalibacteraceae bacterium
TAGAATTAGACGCGTTGTCATGAGAAAATCTTCAGCTATTATGCATATAATTAATTCGATAGGAGACAGAATTGATACAATGAGTGCCCGTATAGTAATTGAAAACTGTTTGCAATCTGAACTTATTGATAAAAATACAGCAGAATTAATGTGTGCGGCACTGTCAAACAATGTTATGCGAACAGTACCTGTTGTTTTACAAGATAATTTGCGCGCGGCACTATTGAAAGAAATGTTACTTATTCAAATTCGAAAGGAATGATTTTATGTTGTGCGAAAAATGCGGAAAAAATAATGCTACTACCCATATACACACAGTTGTAAACGGTGTAGTGACCGAAAAAAACTTATGCGGTTATTGTGCCGCAAGTGAAGGTTACGGAGATATAAAATATAATAACCTAACACAGATGCTTTCATCAATGTTTGGCGATGTGTTATCACTAAATTCTAAATCGGCTGCTGTGCGTTGTGAATGTTGCGGCTCAACATTTTCTGATATTGCCCAGAGCGGAAAAGTTGGTTGCCCTCAATGTTATACAACATTTTATAATGAGCTTTTACCATATTTAAAAAGAGTACACGGAAGTACAAAGCATATCGGTAAAATACCAAACCGCGCACCGTTGGCTGTAAAAACCGATGAAGAAACAGTCGAAGGGCTGCGTTCTAAACTTAATCAGCTTATACGAGAAGAAAAATATGAAGAAGCCGCGGTAATAAGGGATAAAATAAAAAGATTAGAGGGTGAAAGCAAATGAGTTATTGGTATTGTAAATCTGCCCCTCAAGATGATATTGCAGTAAGCACTCGCATAAGGCTGGCACGCAATCTTAACGGAATTCCTTTTCCGTCTAAAATGACAGCAGCTCAATTTGAGACAGTAAATGAAAGTGTGCGTAAAGCGCTGATAGAGAGCAATACACCGTTTGCAAAATCGTTAAAATTTATTCGTATGGATGATATTCCCGAAATTGAGCGATTTTCTATGGTTGAACGGCATATAATTAGCCGTAGATTTGCTTCAAATTATCAAAATAGGGCAATAATTATATCTGAAGACGAAAGCATATGTGTAATGCTGGGTGAAGAAGATCACATTCGTATACAGGTGGTGCTATCAGGTCTTCAGTTTGAAAAGGCATATGATATAGCCGAAAGTATAGATTCGCTTTTATGCGGTGCATTAGATCTTGCTTTTGATGACAGAATAGGCTTTCTTACCGAATGTCCCACTAATTTAGGCACAGGCTTACGCGCATCGGTTATGTTGCATTTACCGCTTATTGAAAACAGTGGTGAAATTGCAGGTCTTGCTGATTCTGTAAGTAAAATCGGTTTTACTGTGCGAGGTATGTATGGCGAGGGTACAAAGGCATTGGCATCACTTTATCAAATTTCTAACCAGATAACACTGGGAATTAGTGAAAAGAATGCTATAGATAATCTTAAAATTATTACAAATCAATTAATTCAAAAAGAGCAAAACTATCGTGAACAGATTAACCGTATTAAGTTAGAAGACATATGTATGCGTGCTTTGGGTGTTCTTAAAAATGCCAGAATATTAAGCAGCAGTGAAATGATGGCTAAACTTAGTGAGGTTAAATTAGGTATCAGTATGGGCATAATAAAGTCTGATATTTCTCCGATAAAATTAATAATAGAAGGTCAGCCATATATGATTATGCGTAAATTTGGCAATATTGAGACCGAAGAACGCGATATTGAAAGGGCAAAAATAATCAGAGAAGCATTAAATTAGTGCTATGTTAAAAACACTGAAATAAGGAGGTTTTTGTTATGAAGTATAATTTCAGCGGCTTTACAGAAAAAGCCAACGAGAGCTTAAATCAAGCAATAAATTCAGCGGGTCAGATGGGCCACACCTATGTAGGCAGTGAACATTTACTTTTAGGATTGTTGCGTGTAGGCAGCGGTGTTGCGGCAACAGTTTTAAATAAGTATGGTATTACTGCTGAAAAAATTGAAGAACTTATGCGTTTTAATATAGGTGTAGGTACTCCCACAAAATTGTCACCCGATTATTTCACACCGCGTGCTAAACGGGTTTTAGAGGTTGCTATGCAGGGTTGTAACAATCTTGGTAAAAAATATGTCGGTACCGAGCACATTTTAATAGGAATTTTAAGCGAAGAAGATAACTTTGCAATCAGATTTATAAAAGAACTCGGTGTGGATATAACTGCAATCACATCAGATGCGCTTGAGGTATCAGGTGTACAAACGCAAGATATAAATGACATTGCTTCGGGTGAAAGAACAGGCAGCAATTCTAAAAATACAAAAATTGCAACTTTACAAAAGTACGGCAGAGATTTAACGGCAGAGGCTAAAAAAGGAAAGATAGACCCTGTCATAGGTCGTGAAACCGAAGTTGAACGCATAATTCAAATACTTTGCCGCCGCACTAAAAATAACCCCTGCCTTATAGGTGAACCCGGTGTCGGAAAGACCGCTATTGTTGAAGGTTTGGCGCAGCGCATAGTTGACGGAAATGTGCCTGAAATTTTGCTTAATAAAAAGGTATTTACACTTGATCTTACAGGCATGGTAGCAGGTACAAAATACCGAGGTGATTTTGAAGAGCGCATTAAGGCTGTGGTTGATGAAGTAACCAAGTCAAATGACATTATACTGTTTATAGATGAAATTCATACTATAATCGGCGCCGGTTCGGCAGAGGGCTCTACCGATGTAGCTAATATTTTAAAACCGTCGCTTGCGCGAGGTGATTTTCAGTTAATAGGTGCTACAACCATAAGCGAGTATCGCA
This sequence comes from Acutalibacteraceae bacterium, assembly GCA_051892355.1. Taxonomy (GTDB): domain Bacteria; phylum Bacillota; class Clostridia; order Oscillospirales; family Acutalibacteraceae; genus UBA737. Next base: position 2,798 of record JBJFGD010000125.1, read on the forward strand.
AAAATATTGAAAAAGATTCTGCACTTGAACGCCGTTTTCAAACGGTACTTGTGGCAGAGCCAAATGAAGACGATGCTATATTGATTCTTAAAGGTTTAAAAGATAAATATGAGGCACATCACAAGGTTGTTATTACAGATGATGCTATAACTGCTGCTGTAAAACTGTCTGCCCGTTATATAAATGATCGCTTTTTGCCTGATAAGGCCATCGACCTTATTGATGAGGCGGCATCACGTGTGCGCTTGGCATCAAGTACACCTTCTGATGAGCTTAAAGCAAGTGAACAAAAGCTGTCTGCGATAAAGGCGGAAAAAGATGATGCTATAAACTCGCAAGAATTTGAGCGTGCCGCCAAGCTTCGTGATCAAGAAAAACAGCTTGAAAATGAAATTGCAAAAATAAAAGAGCAAAATAATAGCCAAAACGCTCATGCTTTGGGTGAGGTCACCGAAGAGAACATTGCCGAAATTGTATCCCTTTGGACAGGTGTGCCTGTTGCGCAACTCACCGAAGAGGAAAGTGCCAGACTTTTAAAACTTGAAGATGTTTTGCATAACCGGCTTGTCGGTCAGTCTGAAGCCGTTACCGCTGTGTCAAAGGCAATTCGCCGCGGCAGAGTAGGCTTAAAAGACCCCAAGCGCCCAATAGGCTCGTTTATCTTTTTAGGTCCTACAGGTGTGGGCAAGACCGAACTTTGCAAAGCGCTTGCCGAGGCAATGTTCGGCAGCGAAAATATGATGATAAGACTTGATATGTCCGAGTATATGGAAAAGCACACGGTTTCAAGGCTTGTCGGCTCGCCTCCCGGATATGTCGGCTTTGAGGAGGGTGGACAGCTTACCGAAAAGG
>JBJFGD010000126.1:0-3618 GCA_051892355.1 Acutalibacteraceae bacterium
GGTATGCCGCCGCCTACGCTGGCTTCAAAAAGAAAATTAGCGTTATTTTCTTTAGCAATTTTTAAAAGTTCAGCGCCTTTTGCAGCAACAAGCTCTTTGTTTGAAGTTACCACACTTTTGCCTAAAAGCAAACAACGCTTAACATAATCATAAGCCGGGTTTATGCCGCCCATAGTTTCAACTACAATTTTAATGTCTTGATCGTTTGCGATTTTTTCAAAGTCTTTTGTAAATTTGTTATGATAGGGCAGATTATCAAAATCACGCAGGTCGAGAATATATTTTACATCAATTTCATCTCCGATTTTTTGGTTTATCAAAGAATTATGCTCTAGTAAAATTTCAACCACACCTGAACCTACGGTACCATGACCCATAACTGCTGTAGAAATCATTTTTAACCTCCGCACTTTAGCGATATTGTTATTCAAATTAATATTTTTACAGTATACTACACACTTTTTGAAAAATCAATAATTATTTATACTATGTGCTTAAAAAACAGGTAATATTATTGTTGAAAGGGGAATTTTAAATTGGAAATTAAAGAAAAACAGAATTTTCTTATAAATTTTGGCTTTATTATAACATGGTTAGTAATAATATATTTTTCGCTGAAATTTATGTTGGCATATTTATTTCCGTTTTTAATTGGCGTTATTATATCGTTTGCCATGCAAAAACCTGCCGCATATATTTCTTCAAAAATTAAAATAAAAAAAGAAATATGTGCAGCGATATTATCGGTTTTAGTTTATGTTGCAATAATATTATTGGCATTCTTATTTGGTTGGCTGTTATTTTCAAAAATTAATTTATTGATTGATTATATTTCAGGGCAAAGCAGTATTTTTAAAGAATATGCAGAAAAAATTTATCGGTTCACAGAAAACTTTTCAAACTATTTTGACGGTGGCTTAAAGTCTACATTAGAAAAAATGATAGGGGATACAATAAGCAATTTTGGAACAAAAATAACTGCTTTTTTATCAAACACAGTTACAAGCGTTGTAAAAAACATACCGAACTTTTTTGTAAGCGCTGTTGTAACTGTAGTAGCAACTTGTTATATTTCAAAAGATTATGATAGGCTTAAAAGGTTTATTATGGGATTGATGAAAGAAAGCACCTATAAAAACGCGGTTGTTATAAAAAATATATTTACCGATTGCATATTGAAATTTATATTAGGCTATCTGCTTATTATGGGTATAACCTTTGTGCAGTTGCTTATAGGATTTTTTATACTTGGAATAAAAAATTTTTTAATCACTGCATTTTTAATTTCGATTATAGACATTTTGCCTGTGCTTGGAACAGGAACTGTTTTACTGCCTTGGTCTGTAATTCTTTTCTTGCAGGGTAATTATAAACTTGGTTTTGGCATAATTATACTTTATATAATAATAAGCATAGTTAGAAATTTTGTTGAGCCTAAAATTATAGGTAAACAAATGGGTATAAATCCGCTTTTTACATTATTATTTATGTTTTTGGGATTAAAACTTGCCGGTGTCGCGGGTATGATAATTTTACCGATTGTTTTAATCATAGTTATCACTTTTTACAAAAGACAAATAACTGCAACAGACAAATAAAAATACATTGACCTTTTAACATTAAAACGCATAGTATAGAGTGTAGATTTATTATGTGCATTTTAATAGGAGTGTTATGAAATGCAACGCCATACTATTTCAGTAGGTTCGATAACCTATGCGATAAAAGGCAGAGATTTACTGCGTAAACTTGGTTTCAAGGCGCATATTGAACGCAAAACCAATATGAATGGTAATGTTGGCTGCGGTTATGTTATAATTGCCGAGGGTAATCTTGATAAAATATTAAACGGTTTGACTAATTCAGGTATTAATGTTTTAGAAATAAGCAGTAATTAACCGCTAAAAAATAGGTTATATCGGTAGTAGTAAAAGCAGTCCTTTTAGGGCTGCTTTTTTATAATAAACAGTAATAGGGTGAATTGATATATGATATATTTTGATAATGCGGCAACTACCGGCCATAAGCCGATATATGTGATAAATGCCGTTGACAATGCTTTAAGAAATCTTTCTGCAAATCCCGGCAGAAGCGGGCATAAAATTTCACAGAAGGCGGCACTTGCAGTGTATGAAGCACGCGTTAAAGTTGCTGAGTTTTTTAACTGTGAAGGTGCTGAAAATGTTGTTTTTACCGCAAATTGTACCCAAAGTATCAACTATGTGTTAAAAGGCGTGGTAGACAGAAACGATCATATTGTCATATCAGATTTAGAGCACAATGCAGTTATGCGCCCGTTAAAAGCTATGAATGTTTCATATACTATGGCAGAGGTTTCTTTAAAAGACGATAATGAAACTTTAAACAACTTTAGAAATTCAATAAATAAGAATACTAAAATGATATTCTGCACGGCGGCATCAAATGTACTTGGGAAAATGTTGCCGTTAAAAGAAATAGGCGAACTTTGTAAAGAAAAAGGATTACTTTTCGGTGTAGATGCTGCACAGGGCGCAGGTGTCATACCGATTGATATGAAAAAAATGAATATTAATTATCTTTGTATTGCGCCGCATAAAGGGTTGTACAGCCCTATGGGTGTTGGAATTTTATTAGCAAAAGGACCTATAAAACACACTGTAATTGAAGGTGGAACAGGCACAGATTCTATCAATTTTTTACAACCCGATATATTGCCTGAAATGCTTGAAAGCGGCACAGTAAATTTACCTGCAATTGTAGGCGTTTCTGCAGGAATTGACTTTGTTAAATCACGCAAAAATTTTATTTATAATTACGAAAATATGCTTGTAAAAAGACTCTATAACGGTCTATTGCGAGATAAAAAAGTAATATTATATACAAATCCCTTAACGGGCGGTTACGCACCTGTGCTTTCGTTTAATGTCGAAGATACTTCTTCAGACGAAACAGCCGAATATTTAAGCAACAAAGGGTTTGCTTTAAGAGCAGGACTGCACTGCGCACCTACAGCGCATGAAAAAATCGGCACAATACAAAGCGGCACAGTAAGATTTTCACCTTCGGTTTTCAATACAAGTGACGAGGTGGACGAACTGATAAAAAATATAAAATTTTTTAAAAAACATAAAAAATACTATTGAATGCGACAATCCAATATGTTAAAATATAACTAATAATATATAATAGTAAAGGACTGATATTTTGGGCGCTGTTTTTGATACTGCTTATACGCTGTGGAATCAATTTGTATATACAATATCCAATTTAAGAATTTTTGACATTATAGATATAGCTGTTATAGCATTCATAATTTATAAAGCCATAGGTTTTTTGCGTGAGACAAGGTCGGGGCAGCTTGTAAAAGGTGTTGCTTTTCTTTTGGTGGCCTATGCCTTTGCAAATGTTTTTGAATTGGCTGTTATGCGGTGGCTGCTTTCTGCTGTTTTTGGCTCAGCTATCGTTGTAATTGCCATTATATTTCAACCTGAACTGCGCAGAATACTTGAACGCGTTGGCCAAACAAAATTGGGCTATTTGCAATCTGCCGACAGTGAGAGAACGGTAGTGCTTGAGGCAATAGATGATATATGCAAAGCGGCGGGTCAAATGCAAAAAACAAAGACCGGCGCATTG
>JBJFGD010000127.1:0-3609 GCA_051892355.1 Acutalibacteraceae bacterium
CAGCAAGCACCCCACAACACCCTGACGGCATACAGCTTACAAGCACACTTTTTAGTTATATGTACGGAACCGAACCCGAAGGCGCCGATATTTTGGGCGGCAAAACGGGCTTTGTAAGCGAATCGGGTTATTGCATAGCATCTTTCGGTGCAAGTGAAAGCGGCACAGAATATGTCTGTGTAACGCTTAACGGAAACGGTTTATGGCCTACCGTTTATGACCAAATTGACCTTTATACAAGTTATGCTAAATAATGTCTTGAAAAAAGTATGCAAAGATGTTATTATAATTTATATGCATAATTATAACAAACCTAATTTTGTTTTGAGAAGAGGAATAAAATGGAACAAAAAGCGATAAATATTATGGACCTTGTGCTTTTGGCATGGCGCAGATTATGGATAATAATTCTTGCTGCAGTTGTTTTTGCGGCAGGTGTTTTCAGTTATTGCAAATTTTTTGTTACTCCGTCATATAGCGCAACGGCTTCTATTCTTGTAACAAACGGTGCCGTTACGACATCTTATAACGAAACAACCGACAAGGTATCAGGCAGTGATATATCGGCATCGTTGTATCTTGCTTATACGGTTGTTGATATTTTAAACACGCCTGATATATATAAAAAGGTAGCAGATCAGCTTGGCGGCGGTTATGAGTATCAAAATCTTATGGGCCGCAGTTCGGTAGCAAGAAGAAACGAAGATACGCTGTTTGTTGATGTTACTTTTTCAAGCACCGACCCCAAAGAGGCTATGAGAATTGCGAATAAATTTGTTGAAATTTCGTGTGAGTACATACCTGAATTTATACCAAGTTCGCGAGCTATGATAGCTTCTACTGCGATTAAGGCTTCAAAAACATACCCGCGCACTACAAGAAATACAGGTATTGCGGCTGTTTTAGGTGCGGTCGTGGCTTATGTAATACTGTTTATAATCGAGTCTATGAACCGTTCAATCAAGGGTGAAGAAGACTTCACGGCAAATTTTGAAGTGCCGTTGCTTGGTTCGGTTCCTGATTTTGAAAATGCTGAAACAGGTAAATATCGCAAGGGAAAGAGGGGTTACTCAAGTGGCTATTAATAAAAAGAATGATAATGCTGTTATGAATATAAAAGAAACACGCCATGTTCCTTTTGCGGTTGTTGAAGCCTATAAAACCATTCGTACCAATCTTACTTTTTTGTTATCGTCAAGTGAAACTAAAGTTTTTGGCATAACAAGCCCTGATGCGGGCGACGGTAAATCTACTACCGCTATTAATATGGCTATTGCATTTTCGCAGTTTGGTGACAAGGTTTTGCTTATTGATGCCGATATGCGCCGCAGCTCGGTTCATAAAAAGCTTAAAATAGAAAACAATGCCGGTCTTTCAGGTGTTTTGGCAGGCTTTAATAAGTGGGAAGAGGTTGTCACCAATATCAGCGACAGTCTTGATGTTATTACCGCAGGTCAGGTGCCACCTAACCCGTCTGAACTTTTGGGTTCTGCCAGATTTGAAAAATTGGTAGAAGAAGTGGATCAAAAATACAGTTATGTAATTATTGATACACCGCCTATAGATGTTGTATCAGATGCTTTGGTTATTGCGCCGCATACGGCAGGTCTTGTTCTTGTAGTAAAAGATCAGGTTACATCTACCGATGCTATCAAGCGCACAATCGAAGCTGCAAAATTTGCCAACATAAATATTTTGGGCGCAGTTATGAACGGCGCAAACCCCAAATCGGGAAGGCGCTACGGCTATCGTAAATACGGTAAATACGGTTACCGTAAGTATGGTAAATACGGCTATGGCTACGGTTATAGTTATGGCAGCAAGCCGCAAACACCTGCTGATGAAAGTTCTTCACAGCAACAATGATTATCAATCGGGAAGCCTTATGAAATTTTGACATAAGTTTTCCCGATTTTTTCGTAAAGGTATGATATTATGAATTATCTTGATATACATTCTCATGTATTACCTGCAGTAGATGACGGTGCAAAAGATATTGAAACTTCAATCGCTTTGCTTAAAATGATGCAGTCGCAGGGTGTGACTCATGTTATTGCAACGCCGCATTTTTACCCCGATACAGACAGTGCCGAGGATTTTTTAGAACGGGTAAGCGATAGTTTTTTTAAACTGCGCCGTGAGGCAGATATAAATAATTTACCGCAGATCTTTCTTGGTTGTGAACTTCGGTATTTTAGAGGTATTAGTAAAAGCAATTCAATAAATCAGTTTGCCATAAGAGGCACAAAATATTTATTGCTTGAATTACCCTATGGCGAAGCAATTACAAAATCGGTTTTACAAGATATTACCAATATATATGAAGAGTCTGGTCTTATGCCTATACTTGCGCATATTGAACGGTATTATAAGGTGTCGGGCTATAAAAAGCTGTTAAAGCTTATATCCGACGGATATGCTTTAGGTCAAATAAATGCCGCCGGTGTAATCAGCAAAGAAGAGGGCAAACTTTGTGAAAAGCTTATAAAGGGCGGTTATGTATCATTTCTTGCAAGCGATGCCCATTCTGTAGAGCATCGTCCGCCTTTAATAAAAGAGGCGCTTTCGCACATAACCGAGCGTTTTGGCAAATCGGCGGCAAATCGGCTGATAATAAAATCGAATAAACTTTTAGAGGAAATAGAAGAATGCGCAGTCAAAGTTTAAATATTAATAAAAACGGCGATTTAGTTTATATTACTTTTCCGCGCCTTGAAGCTTGCGGTGCGGTTAGGCACATTTTTTCTACACGCTTGGGCGGTGTAAGCCAAGGGCAGTACAGCAGTATGAATTTAAGCTTTTCAGGCGGCGATAAGTTTGACAGTGTTGAAGAAAATTATCGCCGATTATGCTCGGCTGTCGGTATTAAAACTTCTCACCTTGTATTAAGCAAACAAACGCATACAAACAATGTGCGCATTGTTACAAAAGCTGATTGCGGCACAGGATATACAAAGCCCGGCTTTACCGATGTTGACGGTCTTATAACCAACGAGTCTGGCGTGGCACTTGTAACACAGTATGCCGACTGCACACCCTTGCTTTTTTGCGATCCTGTTAAGCGGGTATGTGCTACTTCGCATGCAGGCTGGCGAGGCACTGTCAGCAAAATAGGCGAGGTAACCGTAAACAAAATGGTAAATGAATTCGGTTGCAAGAAAGAAGATATTATAGCGGCTATAGGCCCTTGTATTGGAAGTTGCTGTTATGAAGTTGATATGCCTGTTTATAATGCTTTTTTAAAAAGCGGAATAGATCTTGACGGTGTTTTTCAAAATGGCAAAGATAACGAGCATTTTATGCTCAATCTTACTAAAGCAAATAAAAATATTTTAATTTCTGCAGGAATCAGGGAAGACAATATTGATATTAGCGATATTTGTACCTGTTGCAATCATACCGAACTTCATTCTCACCGTGCTACGGGCGGCAAGCGCGGTAATCTTGCGGCTATTATAGAATTAATTTAAAAGCAAAAAAACGGTTTCCAGTCAGGAAACCATTTTTTATTTATAATAATTGGTTAGTTATTTAATTTATATGACAATGTCATCAGGCTGTCGCCAAAGTGTATATTTTCAACATCTGCATCAGGGTGGTCAAGTGCTA
>JBJFGD010000128.1:0-3602 GCA_051892355.1 Acutalibacteraceae bacterium
CACAATGGAGATTATGCAGAAAGTTGCTTCAAAGCACGGTCTTGTATGTTTGTTGCACGAAAAGCCTTTTGCAGGTGTTAACGGAAGCGGTAAGCATAACAACTGGTCAATTGCAACCGATGCAGGTCAAAACCTGCTGTCACCCGGTAAGACACCTTATGAAAACGCACAGTTCCTTTTGTTCCTTTGCGCAGTAATTAAGGCGGTTGACGATTATCAGGATCTATTGCGTATCTCGGTGGCTACCGCAGGCAATGACCACCGTCTCGGTGCAAACGAAGCGCCCCCTGCCGTTGTTTCTATCTTCCTTGGTGATGAGCTTAACGCAGTTTTGGAAGCTATTGAAACCGATACACCATATGCCGGCACCGAAAGAACACAGATGAAGCTTGGTGTTGATGTTCTTCCTAAATTCAACCGTGATACCACCGACCGCAACAGAACTTCGCCGTTTGCATTTACAGGCAACAAATTCGAATTCCGTATGTTAGGTTCTTCAAACAGTATCGCTTGCGCTAACATTATGCTTAACAGTGCAGTTGCTGAATCACTCAAGATTTATGCCGACAGATTAGAAGGCGCAGCAGATTTTGAATCAGCTCTGCATGATATGATCAAAAAGACCATAAAAGACCACAAGCATATCATATTTAACGGAAACGGCTATGACGAGAGTTGGATCAAGGAAGCCACCGAAAAGCGCGGTCTGCTTAACTATCGCACTACTGCAGATTGTATGCCGCATTTGCTTGACAAGAAAAATGTTGATATGTTGACTTCACAAGGTGTGTTCACTGTAGAAGAGTTACATTCAAGATATGAAATTACACTTGAAAACTACTGCAAGACCATCGTAATTGAAGCAAATACAATGGTTGATATGGCTAAAACACAAATTGCACCTGCTGTTACCGCATATGCTGCTGATGTTGCAAAGGCCGTTGCTGCTAAAAAGGCAATTGATTCTGCTATTGCTTGCGGCTATGAAACCGATATTGTAAGAAGGCTGTCTGCACTCACAGACCGTATTGCTACCAAAGCCGATGCACTTGAAGATGCATTGCTTTCTCTTGATAAAGCTGAAAATATCGGTGAAGAATCTATTATGATTCGCGATATTATACTTGGTTTGATGAGTGAGCTTAGACTCGCCTGCGACGAAGCAGAAACCTTGACAGCTAAAAGCTATTGGCCATTCCCAACCTATGCCGATCTTTTATTCGGTGTTAAATAAATAAAGAAATAAAGAAAGAAGATGATCTGTTATGCTAACACAAGAAATTATGAGTTTTGTACAAGAAACAGTTACAAGTGAAGCCTTCGGTATTTGGTTTCTTATAGGTGCCGCACTGGTGTTCTTCATGCAGGCAGGTTTTGCAATGGTTGAAACCGGTTTTACCCGAGCAAAGAACGCCGGCAACATTATAATGAAAAACCTTATGGACTTCTGCATCGGAACTGTTGTATTTGTTCTTCTTGGTTTTAGCCTTATGATGTCAGAAGATTACATACTTGGTATTTTCGGTATGCCCAACCTTCAGATTCTTACCAATTTCGGTGAGTTCTTAAAGGGCGGTAACGCTCCGTCTTTCGTATTCAACCTTGTGTTCTGCGCAACGGCTGCTACCATTGTTTCAGGTTCTATGGCAGAAAGAACAAAATTTGTATCTTACTGCATTTATTCAGCAGTTATTTCACTGTTTGTTTACCCGATTGAAGCAGGCTGGGTTTGGAACTCACAGGGTTGGCTTGCAAAATTAGGTTTCCACGATTTTGCAGGTTCGGCAGCAATTCACGCAGTCGGCGGTATAACCGCTTTGATCGGTGCCGTTATGGTTGGCCCTCGTCTTGGCAAATATGTAAAAGATAAGGCAGGAAAAGTTAAGAAAGTGAATGCTATTCCCGGCCACTCTATCACACTTGGCGCGCTTGGTTGCTTTATTCTTTGGTTTGGTTGGTACGGTTTCAACGGCGCTGCCGCTTGGGACGGAAACTCTCTTGCATCTATCTTTGTAACAACCACAATTGCTCCTGCAGTTGCAACCTGTGTTACAATGTTGTTTACATGGTTTAAAAACGGCAAGCCCGATGTATCTATGTGCTTAAACGGTGCGCTTGCGGGTTTGGTTGGTATTACAGCAGGCTGCGATGCGTTAGATGCTCTTGGTTCCGTAATAGTCGGCGTTGTTTCAGGCATTTTGGTTGTAGTAGTTGTTGAACTGCTTGATCTTAAACTTCACATTGACGACCCTGTTGGTGCAGTAGGCGTTCACTTTGCAAACGGTGTTTGGGGTACCATTGCCGTAGGTTTGTTAGCAAACCCAGATGCACCTGCCGGTCTTGAAGGTCTTTTCTATACAGGCAGCTTTAAATTACTTGGTATTCAGACACTCGGTATCATAGCTATTCTTGCATGGACTGCTGCAGCAATGACTTTGACATTCTTCATCATAAAGAAAACAATCGGACTTCGCGTATCTAAAGAAGAAGAAATCAAAGGTCTTGACAGCACCGAACACGGTCTTCCAAGTGCATATGCCGACTTTGTGCCCGCAGTTGAAAGCATTGACTATGGTTATGAAGAAGCTGTTGCCGTTACAGGTGAAGTACCTGTAGCAGAAGCAATCCCTGTAAAGAAAGTTCCTGCATTTGATGACGGTACGCCTAAATTTACCAAGATAGAAATCATCTGTAAAGAATCTCGCTTTGAAACCTTGAAATCTGCTATGATTGATATAGGCATTACAGGTATGACTGTTTCTCATGTTCTTGGTTGCGGCATACAAAAAGGCCAACCCGAATATTACCGCGGCGTTCAGGTTGAAGCAAACCTGTTGCCTAAAATTCAGGTTGATATTGTAGTAAGCAAGGTTCCTGTACGCAGTGTTATTGAAACAGCGAAAAAGGTTCTTTACACAGGACACATAGGTGACGGTAAAATCTTTGTATATGATGTTGAAAATGTTGTAAAGGTTCGTACCGGCGAAGAAGGCTTTGAAGCTTTACAGGATGTTGAGTAAAAACTTCATTTAACTGACAATTGAAAATTTAATATCTCAAAAGCGTTTGAGAAAAGAGAAGTAATACAGATAATTCGCAGACAGCGAGTACGGGGCGGTGGAAGCCGTGCGGCGAAGTCTGTATGAATAACACTTTTCGAGCTGCAATCTGAAAAGATATATTTCTTAGTAGGTGCGCCGTACAGCCGCGCGTAAGTCGGCATGACTTTGTTTGAAGTCAAAATGAGAAGAAATACAGGTGGCACCGCGAGACAGCAATCGCCCTGTAGAATGCTGAAATTACTAACTTTTTAACGGAGGTATTTTCCTATGTGTTCAATTATGGGTTACTGTGGCAGCGATGCCACTTTTGATGATTTTAAAAAAGGCTTTGACCGCACGGTATCGCGCGGACCCGATGACAGCCGAATTGTTGATACCGGCAAAGGTTTGCTTGGTTTTCACCGCCTTGCAATTATGGGCTTGACCCCTTCGGGCATGCAGCCATTTGAATTAGACGGCAGTTATGCTATATGCAACGGCGAGCTTTACGGTTTTGAAAAACAAAAACAAGAACTAATTAAAAAAGGTTACTCTTTTGCC
>JBJFGD010000129.1:0-3558 GCA_051892355.1 Acutalibacteraceae bacterium
ATAACTGAAAAGCGTGCTTGTAAGCTGTATACCGTCAGGGTGTTGCGGGGTGCTTGCTGTGGTATACTGATAGGTCGAAAGAATTTTTCTGCACAAATCATTTTTCATAGCCGCACGAATAATGACCGCCATATCTTCGGGTGTGGTATAATGATTTTGGTCAAACAAACCGCTGGCATTCATAAAGTGGGTGTTTTTAAGACCTAACTCATCAGCTTTTTTATTCATAAGCTTAACAAATTCTTCTTCACTGCCCGATATTTTTATTGCCAAACCTGCACAGGCATCTGCGCCCGAAGGCAGTATAGTTCCGTAAAGCATATCGGTCATATTTACCTCTTCACTGTCAGCAAAGCCCGCCATTGTAGCATTCTGCAGAAAAAACGGGTCGGTAATTTCATAACTGAAGGTAAAAGTATCGTTATAGTCGGTTATATAATCAACCGCAGTAAGCAGAGTCATTATTTTTGTTGTAGATGCGGGATAGCATTTTGCAGTGGCATCACGCGCCGCAACCACCTTGTTTTCATCACAGTTTATAACAATAACATTTCCGCTTTCAATATCAAAGCCTATTGCGGCTGTATCATCGGTAAATTCTGCAAACAGATTTATGGTTTCTTTTTCTTTTACATCACTTGCAACATTTTCTGTAAGCTGGCTTTCAGAAGAAACATTATCATTTGCTTTTGTCTTTTTAGGTAAAAGAATAATAATTATTACAGCAATAATCACCGCCGCCAAAGTTATTAAAACCCATGGGCGAAGTCTGAAAATTCCGCCACGCAATTTTTTCTTTTTGTGTATCGGTTTAACCGTTGTCTCGTTTGTTGAAATTTTACCGCTATTGAGACTTTTTTCAATGGCGGAAAAATATTCGCCGTAATCTTTATTATTAAAATTGTCTGACATATTTTCCGCCTCTTAAAATTATATATGTGTTATCGAAGTTAAAATTTTCGTCCTGCTCCGCCGCCGCCGAATGAACCTCCGCCGCCGCTGAAGCCGCCAAATGAGCCACCGCCGCCAAAACCGCCGTGATTATGGAAATTACCGCCGAAAAATCGGGGTGAACTAAAGATAAACAGACCGCCTCGTCTTCCAAAAATTAAAACATATAGTGATACCAATGCAATAAGTATCAACCAAGAGATTATAACTTTTGAAGCCGAAGTTTCTTCTTCTGCAGTGCTTTGCGGTAAAACAGCCACCGGCGTGTAGCCTTCTTCAGGCTCAATTCCGTATTCTATATATATTTCATTAACAACACAGTTATAAACCTGTGTAAGCCCTGTAGAAAAATCGTTTGCAGCAAAATATGACATACCGTAGTTGTCGATTATTCTGCCGACTTTGCTATCGTTGAGCGCGCCTTCAAGGCCGTAGCCTACCGCAATATAAACCTCTCGGTCTTGTTCAGAGAGCAAAACAACTATGCCGTTGTCGTCCTCTTCGGTGCCAACGCCCCATTCGCGGCCTATGCCGAGCGCATATTCTTCGACCGGCTCGCCGTCTAAACTTTCAACAGTTATAACTACCGCTTGTGCGGTGGTTTTTTCATTGAGAGCTACACCTTTGCTGTATATTGTTTCAATATCTTCGTCGGTCATAACATCGGCAAAATCGTTTACAAAAAACTTTTCTGTAGGTGCCGGATACCCGCTTTTTTCATCGCCGTTTTCACAAGCACAAAGGCTTATACTTAATATTACACAAAAAAACGCAATGATTATTTTGCGAAAAGCAGACATTTTACTCTTTATATCCATATCAGCTAAAATCTACAGTAGGTACATTATTTGCATTGGCATCAGACTCAAAATAGTCTGCCTTATCAAAGCCAAAAATTCCTGCTACTATATTAGCGGGGAATTTGCGTATAGCGGTATTGTATTTCTGTGCAACCGCATTATAGTCATTACGCGCAGTAGCAATACGGTTTTCGCTGCCTGCAAGTTCATCTTGGAGTGCGATATACTGTTCATTGGCTTTAAGTTCGGGGTATGCCTCGGTTACGGCGTTTACCCAAATGTCTATAGCTCTGTCAAGCTGTGTTGAAGCTTCTGCCTGTTCTTCTACGCTGCCGGCCTTTGATACAGCGGCGCGCGCCTCTGTTACAGCAGTATAGGTGCTCTGTTCATAATCAGAATAACCCTGTACGCTTTTTACAAAGTTAGGTATCAAATCAGCTCTGCGCTGTAAATAGATTGAAACATCAGACTGTGCGGTCTGCACAGATTCTTCCATAGTGACAAAATTATTATAGCTTGAAGCAAGAGTGCCTATTAAAGCCACAATTACCACCAAAACTATTGCAAGTGTTATCCATAAACCTTTCTTTTTCATTTTTCTATCTCCTTTACAAATTCTTTAATTCTTCGCAAAGCCTCAATAATATGTTCTGTACTGTAACAGTATGAAGCACGCACAAAGCCCTCGCCGCCTTTGCCGAATGCCGTGCCCGGAACCACAGCAACATGCTTGCTTTCGAGCAGTTTTTCACAAAATTCATCGCTTGTCATTCCCGTACTTTTGATACAGGGAAACGCATAAAACGCGCCTTTAGGCTCACGGCAGGTAAGGCCTGCCTTGTTAAAACCGCTTACCATAAGTCTGCGGCGGCGGTTGTATTCGGTCTTCATATCGGCCACCGCCTCATCGCAACTGCGAAGTGCTTCTATTGCGGCATATTGCGAAACCGTAGGCGAACACATTATAGCAAACTGATGTATTTTGGTCATCTGCTTTATTATTTCTTGCGGACCGCAAGCAAAGCCCAGTCGCCAGCCTGTCATTGAAAATGTTTTTGAAAATCCGTTTACAAGCACTGTGCGCTCTTTCATGCCGTCAATGGAAGCAATTGACACATGCCCCTCTTTGGCAAAAGTAAGCTCTGAATAAATTTCATCTGAAATCACTAAAATGTTTGTCTCTTTCAGCACCTCGGCTATAGCCTCAAGATCACCGCGCTCCATAATAGCGCCTGTAGGATTGCACGGATAGGGCAAAATCAGCGCCTTGGTTTTTTCGCTAATGGCATTTTTGAGTTGCTCGGGTGTTACCTTAAAGTCGTCTTCGGCACGGGTTTCTATTATTACAGGCACACCGCCTAAAAGCTGGGTTATAGGTTCATAGCAAACATATGACGGTTGAGGTATAATAACCTCATCGCCCGGATTAATTATGGCACGAAGCGTAGCATCGATAGCCTCGCTGCCCCCTACCGATATTAAAATTTCATTTTGGGGGTCATACTGCACATCGCATTTGCGGTCAATGTACTTTGAAATCTCTTCTCTTAAAGTTATTAAACCCGAATTAGAGGTGTATTTAGTTTTTCCGTTTTCAAGCGAGGTTATACCCGCTTTTCTTACAACCCAGGGGGTTTGAAAATCAGGCTCACCCACACCTAAAGATATTACATCATCCATAGTGGCAGCAATATCAAAAAATTTACGAATACCCGACGGTTTAATGCCGCGCACGGTATCGGTAAGCACTTTTGAATAATCTATCATAGCCAGAACTGCCCCCTGTCATCGGGCTTGTTTTCACAAA
>JBJFGD010000130.1:0-3548 GCA_051892355.1 Acutalibacteraceae bacterium
ACTCACAAATAGTTTAATATTAAATTTTGTCTAAACTTTGGGGTTCACTTCATTCCTGAACTGCTTTTTATTTAAATTTAGAAACCTAAAAGCTCGGTTCCTGCGTTTTCAAGTATTTCGCGTTTGGAAATGGCTTCATCATTGGTAGCCCCCACAGCGCTTAAATAAAGCTTAATCTTGGGTTCGGTGCCCGACGGACGAACTATAAGTGAACTGCCGTCCGCAAAGTAGAAGCCCAAAACATTTGACTTTGGTAAATCTATTACAGACTTATTGCCGCTTGCAATATCAAGACTTTCTGATGTATTAAGGTTTTTAAACACAACAACCTGCATACCGCCGATTAATTTAGGCGGATTATTTGCTAATCGGTCCATAATACCTGCTATTTGTTTCATACCCGCCTGACCTTCACAAGTAAAGCTTTTTTGCGAGCTGTAATAATAACCGTATTTTTTATAGATATTGTCAAGCACATCTATAAGTGTAAGACCTTGCGATTTATAGTATGCTACCATTTCACAAATGAGCATTGATGCTACAACAGCATCTTTATCACGAACATAACCGCCTGCCAAATAACCGTAGCTTTCTTCAAATCCAAATACATAGCGCTCTTGCTCGCCGGCGGCTTCAAGATTGCCTATCTGTTCGCCTATAAACTTAAACCCTGTAAGCACTTCACGCAGTTCGCAACCGTAATCAGCGGCAATTTTATTGCAAACATCAGTAGTAACAATTGTTTTTACTGCAACAGGATTTTTAGGCAGTGTGCCGTTTTCTTTTCTGCCTTTTAAAATGTATTCAAGCAACAAAGCACCAACTTCATTGCCTGTAAACAGCCTATACTCGCCGCCGTTATTAATCGCAATACCTACACGGTCTGCATCGGGATCGGTAGCTAACAGCAAGTCAGGCTTAACGGTTTCGGCAAGTTTTAGCGCACACTCAAATGCCTGTCTGATTTCAGGGTTGGGGTACGGTGCTGTGGGGAAGTTTCCGTCAGGAAGCTCTTGTTCGGGAACAACGGTAACATTTGTAGCACCGATTTTGCTTAAAATGCTGCGTACCGGTTTATTGCCCGAACCGTGAAGCGGTGTATAAACAACATTAAGGCTTGACATATCAACATTTGTATGAACGCGCCTTTTTTCTACTTCATTAAGGTATGAATCAATAACATCTTGACCTATATATTTAATTTTACCTTCTGCTACGGCAGAATCAAAATCCATACGCTTAACACCATCGAAAATGTCAACGCTGTTCATAATAGAAAGCACATAATCGGCAGCCTCTAAACCTAACTGACAGCCGTCAGAACCGTAAGCCTTGTATCCGTTATATTTTGAAGGGTTGTGACTTGCTGTAACAACTATACCGGCATCACATTTAAGATGACGAACAGCATATGACAGCATAGGCGTAGGCATAAGTTCTTTATAAATATATACGGTTATGCCATTGGCCGCAAGAATTGATGCAGCATCGCGCGCAAAAACATCTGACTTAATACGGCTGTCGTAAGCAATTGCAACCTTGCCGTTTTCAGACACCGAATTAACATATGCCGCAAGACCCTGTGTTGCCTTACCTACCGTATATACATTCATACGGTTAGTACCGGCGCCTATTACACCGCGCAGACCGCCTGTGCCGAATTCAAGATTTTTATAAAAAGCATCGCTTATAGCTTCATCGTTACCTTCGATGCTTTTAAGTTCTTCTGCCAAATCTTTGTCAAGTATTGCTTTTTCGCACCATAGTTTATACTGTTTTTCAATCATTGCAAAACCTCCCTAAATTACTATACTTTAATTTTATAATTTTAGTACTGAATTGTCAATGATAAATTCATAAAATATTAACACGAATAAAGAGAGGTTTTGCAAATGTTTATCATTTTTGTCAACCGATAAATGTACCTGTATTGCCAAGTCCGAAACTTACCGACAGTGCCTTGTCCACCCTGTCCATAGCGCCTGAATCTATTGCTCCCATTTTTTCTTTAAGGCGCTGTTTGTCAATGGTTCTAACCTGTTCAAGTAAAACTATTGAATCTTTGGCAAGACCGCAGCATTCGGCACTTAAATCTATATGTGTGGGTAGCTTGGATTTATCGTGCTGGCTGGTTATAGCGGCCGCTATAACGGTAGGGCTATAGCGATTACCGACATCGTTCTGGACAATAAGTACAGGTCGTATACCACCCTGTTCCGAGCCGACTACAGGGCTTAAATCGGCATAATATATATCTCCGCGTTTTATATTCATTCTTGCTTCACACTCCGAATTGTTATTCTTTGCATTACATATTTTTACCGCTTTTGCAATAAAATAATCACTTTGAAAAGATAATTTAAAATTATCTTCTCATCTATATTTTATGTGAAGCGAATAACGAGTGTTAAAGGTAAAAAAAGCACCTACTATATTAAACAATAGTAAGTGCTTAAAATTAAAAATTTATATATTTTAAACTGCAAATATCGCCTTATTTTTTTCTTTCGCTGACAGCGCCCTCAGGGTTAATTTCACCCGCTTTAAGCAATGAAATTTTTGTAAGCATAGGACCTACAAGCTCATAAACCAATACTGCAAACAAAGTTATGTTTGCAATAATTGCGCCTACACCCGGTAAAGTTTCTGCCTTGATGGCCATACCAAGAGCAACGCCCGCCTGCGGAAAAAGTGTTATGCCTAAATATTTAACAATATTATCGTTACATTTAGTTGCTTTTGAGCTGATGAGTGCACCAAAATATTTACCAAAGCAACGAGAAACAATATACACAAGCCCTATAAGAACTATAGTAACATCTTTAAATATAGAAAGCTCAAATTCAGCACCGCTTATTACAAAGAAGAGTATAAACAGCGGAGCAGTCCAACGGTCAAGTCGGTCCATAAGGTTTTCTGAAAAATCACACATATTGCAGAATACGGTGCCAAGCATCATACAAACAAGCAATGATGAAAAGGCTACCTTTACACCGAATAGGCTAAATTCTAACTGTGATAAGCCGACAGTTGCCATAACAAATGCAACCGACATTGCAAGACGCTTTGAACGCGAATGAAAAAATCTTTCAAAGAAGGTGAAGATTGCGCCCATAACAGTACCCAAAAGCAAAGACATTACAACCTCAACGATAGGCTCAATCAAAACAGAACGCATATCAACTTGCCCGCTTATAAGCGCTTTAGCTATACCGAAAGAAACCGCAAACACAACAAGGCCCACAGCATCATCAAGCGCTACTATTGGCAACAGAATGTCAGTCACAGGACCCTTTGCCTTATACTGACGAACTACCATAAGTGTTGCGGCAGGTGCCGTTGCAGCTGCCACTGCACCCAAAACAATTGCAGAAGGTAACGGAAGCTTATCAGGAATAATAAAATGAAGACCTATAAGCACAACATCCACAACAAAAGTTGTAAAGATCGCCTGAAAAACACCTATGATTGTAGCCTGCTTGCCTATCTTTTTAAGCTGTGCCAAACGAAATTCATTACCTATTGAAAAGGCAATAAAACCGAGAGCG
>JBJFGD010000131.1:0-3547 GCA_051892355.1 Acutalibacteraceae bacterium
TTGAAAATGTTTATACCGATCAACCTTTAGGTTACTTTACAATGTATAATGGTTCAAGCGTGTATAGCGATTATGCAAGCAGTAATATGGGTGGCCTTATAGGTACTACAGCTAATGACCTCAAGGGTGACAACGGTGCAACAGTTGTAGATGCTCTTAATACTGCAAACGGTGATACCGTTTGGTACAAAGGTAACGCTTGGGGTTATCCGGGCTTTAAAGAGGCAGACATTATGCCGTCTGATAACCAGTCAGCATATAATGCATTAAGCCTCACCGTTTCTGATAACTATGGTAACAGCACTTCAGAATTCGGTATGTACGGCACATCACTTTCTCTAAAGGCTAATCCTTATATCGGATTCACCTTTGCATTCCACGGTGATTACAAGACAAACCGCAACAATATAACCGTTACATTTACAACCGATTCCGGCAAAGTTATTAATACAACCGTAGCCGATGCAGAGGGCAACCTTAATTCCGGTTGGACCAACAATGCGAATGCGGGTAGATATCACCTTTACAAACTTACCGGTGTACCTGTAAAAGATTTGTGCAAACCAATCAGTGTTACGGTTAATTACAGCGGTGTTGATTATGACTTTGGTGAATTTAGTGCAGAAGGCTTTGCACTTGATGTTGCAAGCGCTTACAACCAGAATCCTTGCGATTATTATTCAACCCGTTACGAAGCCGCAAAAGCGCTTTTATTCTATACACAAATGCTTGATGTCCGTTACGGCGCAGCATAAATAACGATAATATTTAACAACCTAAAATGTCTCCCCTTGGGTATACAAGGGGAGCACCACCGCAAAAAAGCGGAGGTATTACTATTTAAAGGAGAGATTTAAATTATGTTTAAAAAAGCAGAGCTTGAAATCTATGATTTAGATTTAAATGATATTATCGTTACCAGTGACCCTAATGCCAACCTTGACGATGACGATGATATCGTAATTTGGCCTAAATAATATATAGTTATTATTTAAATATCAGACTAAAAAAATAGATGTTAGATGTCGAAATGTGTTAACCAACATCTAACAAATAAAAACGGAGGGTTTTTATGGAAACAAATAAAAGCGTAAAAAGAGCTTTAAGCCTTGTAATTGCAATGGCAATGCTTATCGGTTCATTATTTACCGCTAACATTGGCATCAACACCAAGGTTGAAGCCGCCGCAGGTACTGTTCTTTATTGGGACGGCACAAAAGACACCACACTCGCTGATAACGGCGAAACAGGTGCCGATTGGGAAAACGCAATCATAATTGATTCAGCCGAAGAGTTGGCTCAACTTGCTTTAGCAGAAGGTTCTGCTACCGACGGCTTGTATTACAAAATGGCAGACGGCATTGATAAAATTGTATTACAAAATGAGGCACACGCTGCCGAAATTTTGGCAATAGCAAGTGCTGATGAAGCCGCAACTATACTTCCCGGATATTCAGATGTACAAACTTGGGCCGGCAGCAGCAGTGCCCGTTTCCAAGGATTTTTTGACGGTAACGGCGTAGCAATTTACGGCCTTTACAGCAAAGCCGACACAACAGCTGCTTTGTTCCCGTTTGTAGATACTGTTACCGGTTTTCAAAACTTTGCAATTAGAAATTCGTATATAGAATCATCTAGTGCAAATAATTATGAAGGCGCAGGCGCGCTGATAGGTAACGCCAACTCTGCAAGTCAGGCTGCCGGCGGTAATATTACCGTTGAAAAGATTGAAATATCAAATTGTTATGTAAAATCAACTTCATCAAATATATACCGTGTAGGTGTTATGGCCGGATTTTTTTACAACGGTTATGTAGGTTTGCTATACAACAACTGTTTGGTTTACGGTAACAAGGCGCTTAATGTATACGATGATACAACAACCGTAGCCGGCTTGTTTGGTGAGTTTTGGTCATGGTTCTCACCTGCAGAAGGCGATGCTTCACCGAACTTTAAATTCCAAAATTCTATAATTTTAGACTGCGTACCTTATTGTGTTGATAGTTCTAACGAACAAGCAGAAAAACCGTTATGTTATACTAATATATATACAAACTGTGTTGATCCTGCACCTGTGGCTTGGGGTCTATCTTGGAGCACAGGCAAAATTATAGAAATCAGTGCAGATGATGCTAAAGGTTCTACCGGTAAGGTTACTTTAGATCTTGACTGGTCTACCGATGAGACCGATGCCGTTTGGTATGCAATTGAAGATGCTTACCCAACACTTTTCAAACCGGAAAATTGGCAAGATGTTAAACTCCCTGTGATTTGGGACGGATCTACAGCCACAGACTTTGCCGGCGGCACCGGTACAGAAGAAGACCCATATCTTATTGAAACACCCGATCAGCTTTATAAAATGGTAGTAGACGGTGGTAAAACCAACGGTGAAAAAACATATTATAAAGTAAAAGACGGTGTTAAATATCTTAACCTTAGCAGTGCTTTAAGCGGCGGTTACTCTGCAGTAAAAACATTAGCAGGCGGTACAGAAGGTACTGATTACCACAACTGGAACACTGATGAATCCGTTGTTTTCGTGGGTAGTTTTGACGGTAACGGCGTTACTATTCGCGGTATGATTAGCAAATCAACTGCCAATAACAGTGATGTAGGTCTTGTTAATATTTTCGGCAATAAAGCTGTATTTAAAAATGTTAACTTTGACACCTGTATGGTAAAAAATACAGCAGCCAGAAGAGCCGCTTTAATTGCCTCTGATGTTGTACCCTATACCGATAATAATAATGATAATGTTGCCGATGGTGGCGCAAAAGACGGATACAACCTAATTTATAATGTTTCGGTACGCAATTCATCAATTACTTCATCGGATAACTTAGTATGTGCAGGTCTAATTTCTATTTGGGAAGATTACCCCGATATGTTGCAGATGGTTAACTGCTTGTATGACGGTTATTCTTGTGAACTTGGCGTTGAAGCCCGCAATTATTATGCCGGCATGGCATCATACAGTTGGGATGTCAACAACTTCCAGGCAAGCGGTTGCGTATCTTTGGGCGCACCTATAGTAACAAATACCGCTAGTTCCTCTGCTTACAATGACTATTCTACAGGTACTAAAAGTAATCACCCTGTATATATTTACAACTGCTATACAGATGTTAAAGAAATTACAGACAGCACCGTTGTAGAGCTTGTTGATTCTGAAGGCAATTCAGTTATAACCGATGATTATGATTATGTTGCCAATATGCCTCTTCTTGACTGGGCAAACGGTTGGCAGGTTATAAGCGACAACGGCCGCAATGTTCCCATGCCGCAACTTCGCACCGCAGCCGATATACCCGCTACTTGGGATACCGGCGAGGTAGTGCTTGATTACAACCGCCTATTAGGTATCAGAAACGGCAACACACCAAAACGACCTTACAAGGGCACATACGGCTATTTTGAACAACTTAAAGGTTCAGGTACCGAGTCTGACCCATACCTTATTTCTACCGCAGCCGAGCTCGCAAGCGTAGTCGGCGCCGGCGGTAAATTCTTAAGCAATAAGTGCTATTTCAAACTTACCTGCGAT
>JBJFGD010000132.1:0-3531 GCA_051892355.1 Acutalibacteraceae bacterium
TGGCGTAGTATGTGTTGACCGACAAAGCGATGTTTCTGACTGCATTAACAGCGTCACGGTTATCTTCGGTTATATTGAGTTCATCTAAATCTGTAATTGGTTCGGCAATCGATGCTATATTTTTAGTATGTACGGTAACAGTTGTAATGTTACCTGATTTGTCGACAGCCTCGATTTTATATGTTTTATTGGTGTTGCCATCTATGAAAAAGGCGGTATCACTCTTTTCACCGTTTACGGTAACCGAAGATAAATTATCATCTGCAACTGTAACATATTGTGTGGTGTAATAGGTGGCATTGTTTTGAACTCCGTTTATAACCGGGTGAAAATCTGTCTTTTCAAGTATGACACACTGTGAATGTAAAGCAATGTAACGAGCCTTTACTGTTTCAAGGTTGTATTCGACTATACCTCTTTGCGGATCAGACATTACAGCGATATTACGGTCAATATCATAACCTATAAGCACCATACAGTGTTCGGGGGCTATCCATTGAACGGTTTTGCCGTTAACTTCCCATTTGTAGGTGGTGAACGGCTCACGAAGATCTTTTTCTTCTTCTCTGTATATTGTACTCCATATTATTACAGGATTGCCGTTTTCAACCTGTTTTAGCAGTTTTTCAAACCGTGTGCCGCTATAGTTGACAGCGGTATATTTTTGATCCTGTGTTTTTAAGTATTTATTAGCAGCATTCACTATAGGCTGCGCATAACAGCCAAAACCGTTAGATTTTGGGTCACCTAAAAATACTTCCCAAAAGTCGGCAATTTGGTCAATTGATTTTTCAAGATAGTTATCTGACATATCTAATTTAGATACATTATATCCTAAATAATTTAAAACGGTAGTAAGTGATGTTATTTCACAACCGGTGGGCAGTTCGGGGTTTTGGCTTAAATATTTGACAGGCAGTTTAAACTGTCTGTTAGCAAGACCGCTTGCATCAATCAAAGAATTTTGTACAACAATGGTATTTTGCTCTGTTTGCTTAATTTCATCTACCTTTTCTTTAAATTCGGTGACTGTTTCGACATTTATATTTGTAGGCAGTTCCTGCGCTTCGGGTTCAATAACTTCTACAATATCATATTCGTCTTCATCATTTGTATCGTCATTATCTATATATGATACCGATAGAGGTGTTGAAGAAAAATAACTGTATGCAGGTAATTTTGTTTGGCAAAAATGCATTATAACGCAGGTTGTACCCACAGCAGCGACAATAGCTGCCAGTGCGCATGATATGTATATAATAATTCTCCATTTTTTTGATAATGGTTTATATCTTTTGGACAATATAAAGACTCCTTAAATCTTAATATTAAACTTGCTGTTTATTTATACTATCATATTTAAGTATAAAAGTCTAATTACAAATTGTTACATTTTTATACAAAGACAAATCTTGTGTTGAAAAGAAAATATAAATATGATATACTAAAATGAAAAAGTTTACGGTTATTTAGGTCTGAAAATACTTATGTTAGCGGACAAAACAGTTAAATTAATAAAAAATCTTCAATAGAAACATATTTTTATTAAAATAACCTTAACTTTTTGATTTTTTTACTTGACATAGTGAGCAATAAGTAGTACAATTCAACACATTAACACATTAGTTTACTAAAGCGTTTTTATAGGAGGAAATTATGAGCAGTTGGCATAACAAAAGTACTGACGAATTATGCGAGGCATTGTTGTCTTTAAAAACAAAAGAAGAATACTATGCTTTTTTAGAGGATATCTGTACTATAAAAGAAGTGCTTGATATTTCACAGAGGTTGTCTGTTGCAAAAATGCTAAAAAAAGGAATAAGTTATACCAGTATCACTAAAGAAACAGGCGCCAGCGCCGCAACCATAAGCCGTGTAAGCAGATGTTGCGAATATGGTACAGGGGGCTATGATATGGTAATAAATAGGTGTAACGGTGCAGATAATGATTGACAGTAATATTTTAAGAAATGAAGAAAAAGCAATTTTTTCTTTGCGTTCACTTTACAGAAAATATGGGTATTTGCCTTTTAAAATGAGCAAGTTTGAAGAATATGAATTTTATATTCAAAACAAAGATTTCTTGGTAAGTGATCGTATAATAGCTTTTAACGATACAAACGGCAAATTATTGGCGTTAAAGCCTGATGTAACCTTATCTATAATTAAAAACGGTGAGGATTTGTCAGGGTATAAGCAAAAGGTTTGCTATAATGAAAATGTTTACCGTGTATCTGAAAATGCCCACCAATTTAAAGAGATTATGCAAACAGGTATTGAGTGTATAGGCGATATTGATTTGTATGATATATACGAAATGATATTATTAGCAAGTGAAAGTCTGTCACTTATATCTGATGATTTTGTTCTTGAAATATCGCATTTGGGTATTTTATCAAGCCTTTTAAATAATGTTTGTGAAAATAAGACATTTCAGCAAGAGGCAATTAAATATATTGCTGAAAAAAACAGTCATGATTTGGTTTGCATTTGTGATGAAAACGGCGTAAGCGAAGAACTAAAAAATATTCTTTTAAAATTTGTATCTATTTACGGCGAGCGCAAAAAAGTTTTAAAAGAACTTAAAGAGTTATCGGCCTATATTTCACAAGATAATTTAAAAATGCTTGAAAAATTATCTTGTATGATAGACAAGCTCAAATACAGCGACAAAATAAAATTTGATTTTTCTGTTGTTAATAATCTTAATTATTATAACGGAATAGTTTTTAAAGGGTATCTTGCAGGTATTTCGCAAAGTGTGCTTACAGGCGGTCAATATGATAAATTGCTTCAAAAAATGAACCGTAAATCAGGCGCAATAGGTTTTGCAATCTACCTTGATTTGCTTGAAAGTTTACCGAGTGAAGCTGCTGATTATGATGTTGATGTTTTAATAGTTTATAACCGCGATACTGACGAAGCGTTGTTAGCTGAAAAAGCAAGTGAGATTATAAATTTAGGTAAAACAGTTTCTGTGCAAACCGACATAACAGAAAAGATAAGATTTAAAGAAATTGTTGATTTAAGAAGGTGTGGTTTAAATGCTTAATGTTGCACTGCCTAAAGGCAGGCTGGGCGAAAAGGTTTACGCTATGTTTGAAGCGGCGGGTTTTCCTTGCCCGTCTATTAAAGAAAATAACCGCAAACTTATTTTTGAAAATATTGATAAACAAGTTAGATACTTTTGGGTAAAACCCTCTGATGTAGCAATTTATGTTGAGCGCGGCGCGGCTGATATAGGCGTTGCGGGCAAAGATATTTTGCTTGAATACAGTCCTGATATATATGAACTTTTAGACCTAAAGCTCGGTAAATGCAAAATGGCTGTAGCAGGCCCTGTAAACTTTCATGATGACGGGCAAAAGACATTAAAAGTGGCAACAAAATTTACCAATATAGCGGCTAATTATTATGCAAGCATAGGTCGTGACATTGATATAATAAAACTTAACGGTTCTATTGAGATAGCTCCGATTTTAGGGCTTTCAGATGTAATTGTTGATATTGTTGAAACAGGGACAACCCTTA
>JBJFGD010000133.1:0-3498 GCA_051892355.1 Acutalibacteraceae bacterium
AATCGGCGGCGATATGCTGGCTACACTTGATACTTGGTACAAGTGGCAAGAGTTAATTAAGGAAACTGCATTTATTGTATTTGCAAGAGCTACTTCTGATAATTTTGAAGCTCATCTTAACCGTATGAAAAATCACGGTGCCCAAATTGTTGTTATCGACCAAAAAATAATTAATATTTCTTCGACCGAAATCAGAAATAAGGTAAGTAAAAAATTATTACCTGAAAAGGTTTATAAATACATTAAAGGTAGGGGAATATACAATGGCTGAAAGTTATGATTATGCTGAATATAAAGCAATTTTAGAAAAAAGATTAAATCCTAAAAGGTATCATCATTCACTTTGTGTTGCCGATGAGGCATTGCGACTTGCAAAAAAATACGGTTGTGATACTAAAAAAGCCTATCTTGCCGGTCTGTTGCATGATATAACAAAAAACGCAACCCAAGAAGAACACTTGCATATCTTTGATAAGTTTGATATAATGCTAGACAGTGTTGAAAAAAATGCCGAAAAGTTATGGCATGCAATATCGGGCGCGGCTTATATAGAGTATGAACTTGGTATTACCGATAAAGATATTATTACCGCTGTGCGTTATCACACAACAGCTCGCGAGGGTATGTCGCTGCTTGAAAAGATATTGTATCTTGCCGATTATACTTCGGCAGACCGTGACTATGATGATGTAGACATTATGCGGCAAAAGGTTGAAATTTCAATTGATGCGGCCATGGACTATGCACTCACATATACAATTAATGATTTAGTCGAAAGGCGAAAATTATTACATCTTGATACGGTTAAGGCTTATAATGAGAACACCCTGAAAGGAAGTTTAAAATAATGGATACCGAACTTGTTTTAAAAACTGCGGCGAATGCTTTAAACAATAAAAAAGCGCGTCAATTAAAAGCACTTAAAATTGACGACCTTACTACGCTTGCAGATTATTTTATAATTGCGACTGCTACATCTTCAACCCATGTGCGCGCACTTGCTGATGAAGTTGAAGAAAAACTAAAGGAGCAGTCGGTAGAGCCTCACCATATAGAGGGTAAAAGCACAGGCTGGATAGTGCTTGATTACAGTTCTGTTATTGTTCATATTTTTACTCCCGACCAAAGAGAATTTTATAATCTTGACAGTATGTGGAGTGACGGCAAAGAAATAGAACTAGAAACAATTCTTGATGAGACAGAGGGTGATTAAATATGAAATATAATTATGCTGAAATTGAAAAGAAATGGCAAAAAATTTGGGACGAAAACAAAACCTTCGCCGCAAAAGATGACTACACACTTCCTAAATTTTACGGTCTTGTGGAATTTCCGTATCCTTCAGGACAGGGCTTACATGTAGGGCATCCGCGTTCATACACCGCAATAGATATTGTTGCACGCAAAAAGCGTTTACAGGGTTATAATGTGCTTTATCCTATGGGTTGGGATGCTTTCGGTCTGCCTACTGAAAACTTTGCAATAAAAAATCATGTTCATCCGGCAGAAGTTACTAAGAAAAATATCGAAAATTTTAAGCGTCAGCTTAAATCTTTGGGCTTTTCTTTTGATTGGGACAGAGAAGTCAACACCACTGACCCCGAATATTATAAGTGGACCCAGTGGATATTCTTACAACTTTATAAAAAAGGTCTTGCATATAAAAAGGAAATGTCGGTTAACTGGTGTACTTCGTGCAAATGTGTTCTTGCTAACGAAGAGGTTGTTAACGGTGTTTGCGAGCGTTGCGGCAGCGAGGTTGTGCATAAAGAAAAAAGCCAATGGATGCTTAAAATTACCGACTATGCCGAAAAATTGCTTGACGGTCTTGACAATGTTGATTTTATAGAACGGGTAAAGACACAGCAACGCAACTGGATAGGCCGTTCTTACGGTACTTTGGTTAATTTTGCTACTACTAACGGTGACACCTTTGAGGTATTTACCACACGGGCAGATACACTTTTTGGTGCTACATACACAGTTTTGTCACCTGAACATCCATTGATTGAAAAATGGGCAGAAAAAATTGAAAATTATGATGAAGTTTTAGCTTACAAGCAAGAAGCGGCTAAAAAATCTGATTTTGAGCGTACCGAGCTGGCTAAAGATAAAACAGGCGTAATGCTTAAAGGCATTAAGGCTATAAACCCTGTCAACGGCAAAGAAATTCCTATATTTATTTCTGACTATGTACTCATATCTTACGGTACAGGCGCAATTATGGCAGTACCCGCACATGATACCCGTGACTGGGATTTTGCAAAAAAATTCGGTCTTCCTATCATAGAAGTTGTTGCGGGCGGTAATGTAGAGCAAGAGGCATTTACCGATTGCAATACAGGTGTTATGGTTAATTCTGATTTTCTTAACGGTCTTTCTGTTGAAGACGCAAAGGTTAAAATGCAAGAGTGGCTGTCAGAAAAAGGACTCGGCAGCCGCAAGACTAATTATAAGCTTCGCGACTGGGTATTTTCGCGTCAAAGGTATTGGGGTGAACCTATACCTATGGTATATTGTGAAAAGTGCGGTTATGTGCCGTTGCCTGAAAGCGAATTACCGCTTGAGTTGCCTAATGTTGATTCATATGAACCTACCGACAACGGTGAATCGCCTTTAGCTAAAATGACCGATTGGGTTAACACCACATGTCCGCACTGCGGCGGCAAGGCAACCCGTGAGACCGACACTATGCCGCAATGGGCAGGCTCATCATGGTATTTCTTGCGTTATTGCGACCCGCACAATAAAAATGAGCTCGCAAGCAAAGAAGCACTTGAATATTGGTGCCCTGTTGATTGGTATAACGGCGGTATGGAACATACCACTTTGCATTTACTTTACAGTCGTTTCTGGCATTTGTTCCTTTATGATATAGGTGTAGTACCTAACAAAGAACCCTACGCTAAACGCACAAGTCACGGTATGATCTTGGGTGAAAACGGCGAAAAGATGTCAAAAAGCCGCGGTAATGTTGTTAATCCCGATGAAATTATTCGTGATTACGGCGCAGATACAATGCGTGTGTACGAAATGTTTATCGGTGATTTTGAAAAAGCAGCTCCTTGGAGTCAGTCATCAATTAAGGGCAGTAAGCGCTTTTTAGATAAAGTGTTTGCTTTGCAAGATATTTTAGTTGACGGTGACAATTACCGTGCAGAAATAGAATCCGAAATTCACAAGACTATTAAAAAGGTTACAGAAGATATTGAAGGTCTTAAAATGAATACGGCAATTGCTGCACTTATGTCATTGCTTAATGTAATAACAGCTACCGGCAGCATTAATAAGGCTGAATTTAAAACATTTATTACTTTGCTTAACCCGTTTGCTCCGCATATTACCGAAGAACTTTGGTGTATAGCTGGCTTTGACGGCATGTTAAATGAAACAGAATGGCCCAAATATGACGAGGCTAAATGCGTTGACTCTGCTGTTGAAATTGCAGTTCAGGTAAACGGCAAAATAAGAGCGAGAATTAATGTGCCTGCCGATATT
>JBJFGD010000134.1:0-3446 GCA_051892355.1 Acutalibacteraceae bacterium
GCTAAAGTAAGCGAATCAATTGTAAATAATATTTTTTATCCGAAATCACCACTTCATGACGGCGCCGTAATTGTAAGAGACGGCAGAATTTACGCTGCTGCTTGTATTTTGCCACTTACCCCTAACACCGGGCTTTCTTCACAACTTGGCACCCGTCACAGAGCAGCTATAGGAATGACCGAAAATTCAGATGCAATTGTTCTTGTGGTTTCTGAAGAAACAGGCACAATTTCTATTGCTTTTAATGGTTCAATAACGCGTGATCACAGTGTTGCTTCGGCATATACCGAAATCAAATCAAAACTTATCGATATTTATGAAGAAGATTCTGAATCTTTCGTAAAAACTTTTGTGAAAAAAATAATTGCTTTAAAGAAGCCCAAAAATAAAGATTTGTCTGCAAAGGAGGAAGAAAACGATGAAGTTTAAAATTCCTTCTTCGCTGAGACTTGGTAACTTAATTTTTAATAAACGCTTTACCGTTATACTTTCAATTGTTATTGCTTTTGCTTTGTGGCTTGGAATTACTATGACTGAAAATCCTATTCGTACTCAAACTTTTACAGATGTAACAGCGGCTATATCTATAGAAGATACCATTGCTTCAGAAATGGGTCTTGGCATCGTTTCTGATGTTGCATCACAAAAGTTTACTGTGACGGTTAGCGGTCCTAATTATGTGGTAAGTTCGCTTAAATCAGATGATTTTTTGCTTTCTGCTTCGGTTGTTGATATTAATTCAGCCGGCACATACACTTTAGATGTTGTAGGTACCAGCAACAGCAGTAAATCGGGTTATACTTTCACGACAATCAGTCCTAATACGATTGATGTTACATTCGATTATATTGATACAAAAGAATTTACTTTAATTCCAAAGCTTATAGGTGTAAGCGCTGCAGAAGGTCTTGTTGCAGAAACCCCCGTTGTTTCAGATTCACAACAAAGCACTATCACAATTAAAGGTCCGCGTACTACTATGGAAAAGATAGCCACTGTAGGCACTTTGGCGGATGTTAACAAAACTTTAGACTCATCACAAAGTTTTGACAGTGACATTGTTTTATATGATAGCAACGATAAGATTATATACCGTTACACTTCAGACGGAACTGTTTATGATGCTAACAATAATATTATTACAAATTCTTATTTAACATTGTCATTTACAAGCACAAAGGTTACACAACCAATATCTAAAATGGCAACCGTATCCTGCAAGGCCAGATTTAACAATCTACCTGAAGGAATTAGTGAAAGCGATATTTCATACAGCATTGATCAAAGCAAAGTTACTGTTATTGGTACACCGGAGGTTGTTGACAAAATTGAAAGCATTTCATTGTCGGCTATTGATTTTTATGACATTTCGTCTTCAAGTAATGTTTTTGAAGTTTCGGCTATCCTTCCTGACGGTGTAAAATTGCTTGAAAGCATAGATTATTTCAAGGTTAGTATTGATGTATCAAATTACGCGGATGTAGTTCTTGATATTAAAAATATTCGTTGTACAGGTCTTGGCAGTAATTTGAAAGCAAAGACCGATACCAGAATTAGAAATGTTAAGTTGTGCGGCCCTGCCGATATAATCGCCAATATTAAATCTTCTGATTTCTATGCAGTTGTAGATTTAACTGATAAATCCGCAGGCGATTACACAGTTGAAGTTGTAATTAAATCAGATGTTTATAAAAATGTTTGGCAGGTAGGAACTTATAGCACATCGGTCACATTAAGTTAATAACGAAATTGTCAGATACCGCCTTATTTGCATATTATATTATGTGAAGAGGTGGTATCTGTGGTTAAAACTATATTATTGTTATTGTTAATCGTTTTTTCTGTGAGTGGTATTTGCGAGTTTGTTTACATAATAAGAATGTTTTTCTTTTTACCGAAAAAGCGCTTTGACAGCTATGCCTTTGTGGTGTTAGAAAAAGAATGTGCTGTAAAGCAGATGGCTTTTCTTTGGCAAAAAATTCGCTGGAACGGTGATAGTTTTGCGCATGGCATAATCGCTGTCACAGATAATCTTGACACAAAAGAGATAATGCTTTGCAGAGAATATATCAAAAATAAGAATATTTGTCTTTGCTCATTAAACGGCATTTCTAAAGACATAAATTTACAGGGAGAAAACTTAAATGCATGATACTGTAAGCGATGAACGAACAGAGCTTAATGGTTTGGTTGAAAAAATAACATATTCAAATAGTCAAAACGGTTATACGGTTTGCACGGTAAAATCAAGCAAAGAACATATAACCGTTGTAGGTGTTATGCCTTTTTTGGCAGTAGGCGATAATATTAAATGCACAGGGCATTATACTGTTCATCCCGTTTACGGAAAACAGTTTTCGGTTGAAATTTTTGAAAAAGCAGCTCCTAAAAATATTGCCGCTATTTTGCGATATTTATCATCGGGAATTATAAGGGGTGTAGGCCCTGCAACTGCAGAGCGCATAGTTGAAAAATTTGGTGCTGATGCACTGGATACAATACAAAATCACCCCGAGGATTTGTCGCTGATTCGCGGAATTTCGCTTGAAAAAGCAATTAATATTTCCGAAGAATACAAAAAGCAGTTTGGTATACGCGACCTCATGCTTTTACTTGCTCCCTATGAGGTATCGATGGAATATTGTATTAAGATTTATCAGGTTTTAGGCACTGATGCGGGGAAAAAGATTAAAGAAAACCCATATGTTTTGTGTCGAAATGAAATTGGATTTCCATTTGAAAGGGTAGAAAAAATTGCCTTTGATTTTGGAATTTCACCCGATAATGAGTTAAGAATTTCTTCAGGTATTGAGTATATATTGCGAAAAAATTTACTTAACGGCCACACATGTCTTCCGCGAAATAAACTGATACCGGTAGCAATCAGTTTGTTAGAAAGTGATGAATATAGAATAGATAATATTTGTGATAAAATGATTGAAAGACTTATCATTCGCACAAAAACAGTAAATGATACAGATTTTTTGGTGTTGCCTGAGTATTATAATGCTGAAGAATATATTGCTGCGCGGCTTATTGCAGGTAAAAATTATATTGGCTCTGCGGCACAAATTGATGAACTTGAAATAGATTATGTAGAAAACAAGCTTGGTATCAAGTTTGAGCAATTACAGCGCACCGCTATTAAAAATGCTTTTAATAACGGAATTTTTGTGCTTACAGGCGGTCCGGGAACCGGCAAAACAACAACTCTAAACGCCATTATTGAACTGTTTGAGCAGCGCGATGCCAATATTCAACTTGCAGCTCCTACAGGCAGGGCGGCAAAGCGTATGACCGAACTTACCGGCAGAGAGGCAAAAACCATACACCGCTTGCTTGAAGTTGAATGGACAAGCGAAGACAAACAAAAATTTTCTCGTAATGAGCGTAATCCGCTTGAATGTGAGGTAATTATCATTGATGAAGCATCAATGATAGACTCA
>JBJFGD010000135.1:0-3428 GCA_051892355.1 Acutalibacteraceae bacterium
ACAACGCGTCTAATTCTAATATAACCGCCCCCGCCTCGTCGACTTTCTATAATATAGCCGTGTTCGGGAGTAAATCGTGAAGACAAAACATAGTTGATTTGACTTGGTACACAACCAATATCATTTGCAAAATCATTTCGCTGTATTTCTGCAATATTATCTTGTGACTCATTAATCATACGCAGAATTTCATTTGTAATTAAATCACTTATTTTCATATCAATCACCATTTTGACCTTTCCTGACTTTTATTATATATCAAAGGTCAAAAAAAGTCAACACTTAATTTTGTAACACAATAATTTATTTTTGCATAGTATATGATGAAAGACAAAAAGGAGGTCTTGTTAATATGTGTAATAATGGTTTTGGTGGTAACTGTACTTGGATAATCATCCTCATCCTCTTATTCTGCTGCTGCGGTAACAACGACGGCGGCTGCGGTTGCAACAATAATTGCGGTTGCTAAATTGTAATATCCATACAGTTTACTAAAATAACAGGGAGCTCCTTACGGAGCTCCCTGTTATTTTAGTAAACTTAAAAGCCTGAAAGATTGCTTTCAGGCTTTTATGTATAACTTATTAGTTATTATCAAAGAATTTTAAAACTTCACCGAATGTATCATCACTGTCATCACCGGTATCACCAAGTAATGAAGCGAGGTCGTCTTTCTTTTCGTTTCTCTTATCTTCGCCGAGACCTGTTGCAACAACAGTAACACGGATAGTATCTTCAATGCTTTCATCAAGTTGAGCACCCCAAATAATTGTAGCATCGGGATGAGCCATTTCTGCAATGATTGTAGAAGCCTGCTCAACTTCTTCAAGACCGATATCATCAGAACCTGTAATACTGATAATTACGCCGCGTGCATTATCCATAGAAGTTTCGATAAGCGGACTTGTAATTGCCATACGAGCTGCCTGTTCTGCCTTGTCACGACCTGTTGCAACACCAACACCCATATGTGCATAGCCGGCATCAGCCATAATAGCCTTAACATCAGCAAAGTCAAGGTTAACAAGTGCTGTAACATTGATAAGTTCAGAAATGCTTTGAACACCTTGACGAAGAACATCATCAGCAATATTGAATGCATTTTTGAAAGTGATCTTCTGTTCTGAAACGAACTTAAGTCTTTCATTAGGAATAACAACCAAACTGTCAACCTGTTCGCCCAAAGCAGCAATACCTGCTTCTGCCTGTGACATACGCTTTTTGCCTTCAAAAGCAAAAGGCTTGGTTACGATACCTACTGTAAGAATACCAAGTTCTTTAGCAATAGATGCAACTACAGGAGCCGCACCCGTGCCTGTTCCGCCGCCCATACCGGCGGTAATGAATATCATATCAGCACTGCGAAGAGCAGCAGCTATTTCATCGCGTGATTCTTCAGCAGCGGCACGACCGTTGTCAGGATTACCACCTGCGCCCATACCTGCGGCAGACTTTTCACCTATTTGAATCTTTTGATCGGCTTTAGAAAGGAAGAGTGCTGCCTTATCAGTGTTAATAGCAATAAACTCAACACCGCGCACACCTGCTGCAACCATACGGTTAACGGCATTACCGCCGCCGCCGCCTACACCGACTACCTTAATTTGAACTACATTTTCCATTTCGTCTGCAACTTCGAATGGCATTTAAAATTCCTCCATCTTTATACATTTATAGTAATACGCATTAATACACAAATACATATTATCACAACTTAAAATAAATTTCAATAGTTTTCCTTACAAAATTGTAACTTTTTTTATTGGTACTCCTCTACAAAAGAACCTTGCGTGTTATTAGGTGTCCACATGCTTAAATTTATTTTGCCTTTACGGTCACCTATAGAGTTAATCATACCATATAGATGCGCAACTTTTTCAGATAAATAATCACTTGTTCCAAGTGATACTGTAAATTTATCTTCAATGCCGATACTTATATCTAAAATATTAGTAACATCAATTGTATCAATATTTATTTCTTTTTCAGATAGCATTGTAATCAGTTCTTTTACAAGTTCTTCTTCTGCGGCATTATCATAAATTAAAATTTCACTTATATTGGCTGATACACCGCTTGTAATTATTTCAAAAACATTTTGAGGGCATTCGGGCTGACTGCTTAACACATAACCTTTTTCACTTACAATGCTATAAGTATCACCTGTTTTATAGCAAGCAAATTCTTTAGCATCGGTTACTGTAAGTACTACCGCATCAGGCAAATTGCGTTTAAGGCTAACGCTATCTATATACGGTAAAGATTTTCTGATGTTTTTCTCTATTTTATCTTCTGAAACAACAAAAAGATTATCATCGGTAGTAAGCCCGGAAGCTTTAATAATTTCAGCTTTGCTATAAATTTCACTACCCGAAACGCTGATACGCTTTATGGGAAATAAAACAGTAAAACACATTATTGCGAATATAACAACTGCAATTATAAGAAAAAATATAAAAGCAATTTTTAAACGCCTTCGTCGTATTTTTTTTCGGCGTTCTGCTCTGCGTTTTTGTACATCCGATTGCATATGTTCACTCCTCGTAAATATTTCCGCCTAAAGCGGTAAATCGTTCTGCTATATTCTCATATCCGCGTTTAATATGATATATATCGTCTATTACCGATGTTCCTTGTGCTGCAAGCGCCGCTATTACAAGCGCCGCACCGCCGCGAAGGTCGGTGCATTTGCAAGGCGCTGCCGACAGCGTGCTTACACCCTCTATTACCGCTACTTTGCCCTCTATTTTGATTTTTGCGCCAAATCGCTTTAATTCATCAACATATCTAAAACGGTTTTCAAAAATATTTTCTACAATAACCGAGGTGCCGTTTGCTACAGAAAGCATTGCGAGCACCAACGGACCTGCATCAGTAGGAAAACCGGGATATATTACCGTTCTTATTACGGATACGCGATTTAATCTTGTTGGGGCATTAATTGTTAGACTATTATTTGCACATACAATATCACAGCCTGCCTCTTCAAAGACAGAATTAATTGCAGTAAAATGCGAAGGATCTACATTGTTCAAAGTAACTTTACCGCCTGTTATGGCAGTTGCCGCCATATAGGTAGCTGCAGCAATTCGGTCAGGTATAACATTATGAATGCAACCGTTTAATGTTTTTACACCTTGAATAGTCACTGTACTTGAACCGCATCCGTAAATTTTTGCCCCACAACCATTCAAAAAATCTGCAAGATCACAGATTTCCGGTTCTTTTGCCGCGTTGTGTATTACGGTTGTTCCGTTTGCAGTACAAGCCGCAAGAATAATGTTTTCTGTAGCGCCCACGCTTGCAAACGAAAGATTTATCTCAGTTCCTTTAAGTCCTTCGGGTGCTGAAAACTCAATAAAACCGTGTTTTTTCTGCACCTTTGCGCCTAATTTTTTAAGTGCTGATATATGCAAATCAATCGGGCG
>JBJFGD010000136.1:0-3418 GCA_051892355.1 Acutalibacteraceae bacterium
TGCCTGCCGCTCGTGAAAGCGAGCTGAACTGGTCGGCATTGTCAAGTGTTTCAAAAAGGCTCTGCCCTAACTGTGATGAAATTTCTGCAGCGTGGTTAATAGTGGTGTCGCCGATTCCGCGCTTGGGTTCATTTATAATACGGCGAAGCCTTATGTCATCACTGTTATTATTTATAAGATTTAGGTAGGCTAAAACATCGCGTATTTCTTTGCGTTCATAAAAACGCATACCGCCTATAACTCGGTATGAAATACCGCTTCGTGCAAAAACATTTTCTATAGATGCAGACTGCGCGTTCATACGGTAAAGCACCGCGTGCTCACTAAAACGGGCACCGCCGCGAACACTTTCAAGTATGCGGTCGGCAACATAGCGCGCTTCAGCGCGTTCATCTTCGGCGGTGTATATATTTATAAGCTCGCCGTCGCCCTTGTCTGTCCAAAGATTTTTACCCTTTCTGCCTCGGTTATGTGCAATAACCGCATTCGCCGCGTTAAGTATGTTGCCTACCGAACGGTAATTTTGCTCAAGTCTGATAACGCGCGCGTTTTGGTAATCATCTTCAAAATTCAAAATGTTTTCAATGGTAGCACCGCGAAAACGGTAGATGCTTTGGTCATCATCACCTACAACGCACAAATTACCGTGAACGCTTGCAAGCAAGCGCACAAGTTCATACTGCGCGTGGTTGGTGTCTTGGTATTCGTCTACCATTATGTATTTAAATTTACTGCCGTAATGTTCTAAAACATCTGGATTTTCGCTCAAAAGCTTTACGGTATAGTTAATCATATCGTCAAAATCCATAGCATCGGCAGCCTTTAACCGCTTTTGGTATTCATCATACAGCTTGGCTATTGTTTGTTGACGGTAATCATTGCCTGCGGTTTGGGCAAATTCTTGCGGTGTGACAATTGAATCCTTTGATGATGAAATTGCCGCCAAAACTCCCCTAATGGGGAACATTTTTTCATCAATACCGTTGTCTTTCATTATATTTTTAATAAGACGCTTTTGGTCGTCGGTGTCATAAACGGTAAAATGCGAGGTAAACCCTATTCTTTCGGCATTCATTCTAAGAATTTTGCCGCAAATGCTGTGAAATGTACCTGCCCAAAGGCTTTCGGCACCCTCGCCGAGCTTGGCGGCGATACGCTCTTTTAGTTCGGTTGCCGCCTTATTTGTAAAGGTTATCGCCAATATTTCCCAAGGGCGTGGCGCATCAATTGAAAACACGCCGCGCGGTAAATCATTGCGTTTATCTGCAAGATAATCCTCTGCGGCGATTATGTCGTCTTCTGTAAAGAAGGGAACATAATCGCTGTCGGCTGCGTTGCCGTATTTTACAAGATTGGCAATTCGGTTTACAAGCACGGTGGTCTTTCCGCTGCCTGCACCCGCAAGCACCAAAAGCGCACCTTTAGTTGTGGTAACCGCCTCAAACTGGCGGTCATTCATATTACCAAAATCTTTTTTTATAAGTTGTTGCCGTATTTTTAAAAATTTTTCTGTCATACTGTTCCTAATCTTTATTTTTTTATTTGAACATATTCAAAGGGTGCAACCTGCCTGCGAAGCTCTGCGTAAGAGTCGGTGTGAGCAACCATAACAAGCGGTTTTGTAAGGTCTAAACTAAAAACACCCATTATAGATTTTGCGTTAACTATATATTTGCCCGAAAGCAATTCAATGTCATAACTTTTTTCGTTTGCTATATCCACAAATTTTTTAACTGCCTCAAAGTCTTTTAACATAATTGTTTTTTCAAGCATTTTTATTACTCCTTAAATTACATATAGTCCCGAATCAAGCAAAACAAATTCATAATTTCCTGATTTTATATAAGACTGCACAGGTTCTTCAAAATTGTAGTACTCTTCAACAGAGTAACTTTCAAGATTTACTTTAACAATGTTTTTTGAGCCGCTGTTGCAAACAAACGCGTGCTCGCCTTCAATAAAAATGTTTTTCGGTTGGTCAAACGGCGAGCTTTTACCGCCTATGCGCAGTTCGGCACGCATAGTATTTATGTTAAAACGCATTAAAATATTGTGTTCGCTGAAACTTGCCCAAATGCTGTTTTTGTAAAAAGCAATATCACTTGGTGCCTGATCGCGGTATTTAAGCTCGCCCGCTATATTAACCATACCGTCAGAATCAATTATAAAGCTTTGACCGTTTTCGCAGCATAAAAACAGTCTGTTATTGGGCAGCATAAGCGATTTTACCGAGACAAAGTTTTTACAGGTTTCGATTGCGGCATAGTAGTTGCTGCCGAATTTTATATTCCAATAAATATTTTTACCTACATCGGTCATAAGCGAATTTTCAAGTGATAGCATTTTAAACCATACTACTTCGCCCTCATCAACAACTGCTTTTTGGTAGGAAAATATAATACCGTCGGTTTTAGGTAAAACTTCGTAGATTTTACCTTCGAATATTTTTTTCAAAATTATTCCTCCTACTTAATGTCTTTTATTTTGAGAGCACCGCTGTCATACATACTCTGCACTGCTAACAACACACCCGTCTTGGCACTGTGAAAATTAAGACCGCCCTGCATCCACGCGGCATAAGGCGGGCGCAACGGTGCATCTGCCGAGAGTTCTATTGAAGAACCGAGAGTAAATGCGCCTGCCGCCATAATTACATCATCATCATAACCCGGCATAGATGAAGGTTCGGGGCGTACAAACGAATCAACAGGTGCGCCCGACTGCATACCACGGCAAAAAGCGACAAGTGCTTCAGGTGTATTTAAAATTACACTTTGTATAATGTCACCGCGTTTTTCGTCATAAACAGGCGACACCTTATAGCCCAAAAGTTCTAACAATGCCGCCGAAAACACAGCAGTTTTAAGTGCTTCGCCCGTAACATGGGGGGCAAAAAACAAACCCATATAAAGTTCACGGTTGTGACCGAGTGATGCGCCGACCTCGCGCCCTACGCCCGGGGCGGTCATACGGCCCGCACACATTTCAACATATTTTGCTTTGCCGGCGATATATCCGCCCGAAGGGGCTACACCGCCGCCCGCATTTTTGATAAGCGAGCCTGCTATAATATCGGCACCGACCTCGGTGGGTTCGCGTGTTTCAACAAATTCACCGTAACAGTTATCTACCATAATAATTGTTTTGGGCGAAACTTCTTTAACGGCTTTGCACAACTCACCTATTTTATCTACCGTAAGGCTGGGACGAAGGCTGTATCCGCGAGAACGCTGTATGTAAGCCATTTTATAGTTGCCCCAAGAAAGTTCTGAACGAATGGCGTTTATATCGGGCGTACCGTCGGGTAGTAAATCTGCCTGATGATATTCTACACCGAAATCGGCAAGTGAGCCGTCGGTGTGTCCCTCAAAACCAAACACACCTATAATGGTGTCGTACGGTCTGCCTGTAAGCACCA
>JBJFGD010000137.1:0-3417 GCA_051892355.1 Acutalibacteraceae bacterium
TTCCCGTCTTTTTTTACTTTATTCCTTATTTGCTTCATCAATAACCTTTTGTGCTATATTTGCGGGTACGGTTTCATACCTTGCAAATTCAAGCGTAAAGGTTGCGGTGCCTTGTGTAAGCGAGCGCATAGCGGTAGAAAAATCAGACATTTCGGCTGTAGGTACTTCGCCTACAATCTCTTGCATTTTATTTTCCATAGGATTCATACCTATAATTCTGCCGCGGCGCTTATTGATATCGCCTATAACATCGCCAAGCATATCGTCCGGCACCAAAACTTTAAGGGTGCTTATGGGCTCAAGCAGCACAGGGTTTGCATTTGAAATGCCCTCGCGAAAAGCTATTGAAGCCGCCATCTTAAATGCCATTTCAGATGAGTCAACGGGGTGATATGAACCGTCTACAAGAGTCGCCTTAATGCCTACCATTGGGTAGCCTGCCAGCACACCCTTTTGTGTAGAATCGCGAAGTCCCTTTTCAACTGCGGGGAAAAAGTTTTTAGGTACGGCGCCGCCGAATACCTTTTCTTCAAATACAAGCTCGTCGCTGTCACATGGTTCAAATTCAATCCAAACATCACCAAACTGACCGTGACCGCCCGACTGTTTCTTGTGTCTGCCCTGTGCCTTAACCGCTTTTTGAATGGTTTCACGGTATGCAATCTTGGGTTTTGTAAGTACAACATCGCAACCGAATTTTGTCTTTAGCTTTGAAACCACAACATCGGTGTGCTGTTCGCCTAAAGTGCTCATTATCAGTTCACGAGTTTCGGTATCATTAGTAATTTTAAGGGTAGGATCTTCTTCACTAATTCGGTTAAGACCTGTGTTAATTTTTTCTTCATCACCCTTTTTAGCAGGGTAAATTGCTGTTTTGAGCATAGGTGCGGGAAAATCAATTGCCGCAACCGCAATATTGCCCGACACTGACAAAGTATCGCCTGTGGCGGTAGCACCGAGTTTTGATACAGAGCCTATGTCGCCTGCTGAAATTTCGGTTGCATCCTCTTGTTTGCCGCCTTTAAGCCACATTACTTTTGAAAGGCGTTCTTCTTCGCCTGTTCGGTTGTTTTTTAGTTTCATATCACCTGTAATCTTGCCCGAAACAACCTTAAAATATGAAAGCTTACCTACAAATGGGTCTGCAATAGTTTTAAATATAAACATTGCGTTTTCTTTTGATGCATCAGGCGCTATCTTTTGACCGTCTGCCATAGTAACCGCACAATCGGCAGCAGAGGGTAAAATTTCAGTTATGCTGTCTGCAAATAGCGGTATGGCATCACCCGTTAACTGAACACCGCAGTATACAGGGCATATCTCGCCCGATTTAACGCCTATTTTAAGCCCTGAAGTTATTTCATCTGCGGTAAGTTCTTCGCCGCCGAAATATTTTTCCATCAAAGCTTCATCGGTACTGGCAACTGCTTCGATAAGCATTTCGCGCATTCCGCTTACCTCTTTACTGTCGGGCATAGAGCATTCTGTAAGATTTATGCCGTCGGCGGTGTAAGCCTTGTTAGCAACTAAGTCAACATAGCATTTAACAATATCATCTTCTATGTAAGGCACAACAATAGGGCAAACAACCGCACCGTAGTTTGCAGCCAATGCCGAAATTACTCGATAAAAATGGGCATGCGTAGAGTTTAATTTGCCTATAAAGAAACCCACCGCCTTACCCTCTGCACGCGCTTTTTCAAAAGCTCTCTTTGCACCTACGGTAAGACCGGATTTACCCGAAATTGTAACTATAACGCTATCTGCGGCGGCTAAAGCCTCGCTAACTTCGCCTGCAAAGTCAAAAAGACCCGGCGCATCAATAAGGTTTAACTTAATATCGCCCTTTTCAAGAGCATAAACAGCGGTAGAAACCGAACAG
The DNA here is from genome assembly GCA_051892355.1 of Acutalibacteraceae bacterium. Classification (GTDB taxonomy): domain Bacteria; phylum Bacillota; class Clostridia; order Oscillospirales; family Acutalibacteraceae; genus UBA737. Next base: position 1,883 of record JBJFGD010000137.1, read on the forward strand.
CCGCGCTTTTTTTCTTCGGCATCAAAATCAAAAACCGAGGTTCCATCTACAGTACTACCTATTCGCTCAATCGCTTTAGAATGATAGAGCACAGAACTTGCAAGTGTGGATTTACCTGAATTTCCGTGACCTAAAAATGCGATATTTTTGATTTTTTCTGCTGAATAGTTTTTCATATATGTGCACTCCTTTTTGAACTTTTACTTTAAAGTTCTTATTACCAAATAAGTATAACACAAGTTTTAAGCATTTACAACTAAAATTTTAAAGACTTTATAATTTTTTTGTCTAAAAGTCACAAACTGTCGTTTTTTAATGGTAATAGCATTAAAGTATTACAAAATTGAAACTATTTGTAACCAAATTGTTGCTTAATTTTTTAGTAGAATAAATATATAATATAATAAAATAATTGAAAGGAGTATTTAAGCGATGAAAAAAACTTTAAGTTTATTGTTAGCGATAATTATGTTGGCAGTATGTTCTTCTCTTATTGCTCCTATAGCTACAGGCAGTCAAGAGGTTTCGGCTGCTGCTGCTCAAGAAATTTTGCCGGGTGCACTTGATGCGCGTTTTCTTAATATGTTAAATCACAATTTTGTTTATAACAGTGATTTTGACAATGCCGACACAATTGTAAACAACGCAGCACTTGCTTTATTAGATTTACGCGACAGTGAAAATGAGGATTATATAAAAGATACTTATGTAAAAGGTTTTGTAAAAGATATGTACGGTATTGAGATTGACGATATGTCACAGCTTAATGCCGAATTTCCGCAAATTGACGGTTATTTATATATAATACCTCGCGGTTATACAACCTACTCACACAGTATTTTGTCTGTAGAGCAAAACGAAGACGGCAGCTACACCGTAGTAAGCAATGTAACTGTAAAAGGTCACGATGCTGCAGCTAAAACCCAAAAAGCTGTTTCATTGTTTGTAAAAAATGAGGATTCTGCGTTTGGTTATAATATGATTTACTGCAATATAATAAATAATAGTTCTGACATTTAATTCAAAAAATCATAAAAACACAGGCAAATTAAATTTGTCTGTGTTTTTTTAATTTTTTACTTGACAAATGCGGCTATAGCGTATATAATAGACAGGCTCGGTAAAAATCGATGATCTAAATGGCTGTATAGCTCAGTTGGCTAGAGCACACGGTTCATACCCGTGGTGTCATTGGTTCAAATCCAATTACAGCCACCAACGGCCCGTTGGTCAAGAGGCCTAAGACACCGCCCTTTCACGGCGGTAACACGAGTTCGAATCTCGTACGGGTCACCAAAAACACAGACACTCTTTTGAGTGCCTGTGTTTTTCTTTTGTCACAGCCAATAACTGAAAAAGCCTTTCTGTTTTTACAGAAAGGCTTTTTATACGATGTTTGAACTTAATGAAACGAATAAAATGTGCCCGAAAATTGAGTATTTTATTTATCTTCTCTTGTTTATCTCTTTAACTAAACTGCGGTTAGTATTAAAAATTTTAATTTCAAAATTTTCTCCCGAAATCACAACCTGTGA
>JBJFGD010000138.1:0-3373 GCA_051892355.1 Acutalibacteraceae bacterium
ACCCCTGTCAACCTGCTGATTTGCCGTATAGATAAACCGCTTTCTCTAAGTTTTTTCAAGCATCTATCTCTTGCTCTTAACACAGAGAACCGTCCCCTGTGTTTTTTTCTTGCTTGTCTTGGCATTTTCATCACCAATAACAGTATATCACGTTATTAAATATTCGTCAACACAGAGAACCGTCACCCTGTGTAGGTGCTTTTTTTGATAAATATTAATAAAATTAATTATTTGATATTAGAAAATTATTGCATATTATACATATATGAATTATAATTATGTAAAAAGATACCCTTTTGAAGGCAATATATTATCCATTGTTAGCAAATCATTAATATTATTGAGGAGAAGAATAATATGAAAAAAATTAAACAGCGCATACTTTCAAGCTTTCTTGCACTTTGCATAATTGCAACGATTGTGCCGTCATTTGGCATCACAGTCGGAGCAACAATTGCTGAAAATGAAGCGATTTATTCTGTAAACCAAAATACAGACGGTATGACAGATAATATCATTGTAGCATCATATAATGATGTTAGCTATGTTATGGGTGATATAGACGAAAACGGAATTGCCGAGGCTATTCCTGCAGTAAAAAGCGGTGATTACGGAAATAATATTGTTATTAATGAAACAAGTGCTAATCTTTTCAAAGTTACCACCGAAATCTACCGATATTCCGGTGGCAGCTACTGGCTATATCGCATGATAACCGAAGATGGCTACATTGTAGATAACTACGGCAATGACTATGAAAACCATAAGCTTACAACAATGGATAAAGCAACCGTTGACGCTTCTGAAACAAAGCCGTATTACGACTGGAGATTTGATTGGTCACAGGGTTGGTATAACCGAGATTCAAGTTACAGTATTTACCTTGTGGCTGACGGCGCCGATGTTTATTTTAAATTAGGAGACGGTTCTTCTGCTGAGGGTGAAGAGTACATAGCTGTAGACATTTTCAGTAAAAGTTGTCAGCACACAAATATGCAATATGTACCGGCTGTTTCACCTACCTGTAAGCAGGACGGATGCGGTGCATATTGGTATTGCCCCGATTGCGATGCAAATTGTTCCGCACCGTATTTCAGCGATGAAGACGGCCTTAACGGAGAATTTAATCCGCCTGTTACAATGTCTTACGGCGCTATTGACACCAACAATGACGGCATATGTGACGATTGCGGCAAAAATATGCCTGTGTTTAAAAAGGTAACAGACGACAGTCAAATTGTTGATGGCGGTAAATACATATTTGTAACAAAGGTTGGCGACAAATATTATGCTGCCGCAACAGGTACCGAAATCTACGGCAACCAATTGCCTGCGGTTGAAATAACGCCTGATACCAACGGCAACTTTACCTTTGAGGGTACAACCGATGCCATGTCGGTTGAAATTCGATTTGCAAACGCTTGCACCGAATGGGGCAGCGGAATCAGGTATGGCTTTATTACTAGATTTAACCAAAAGCGTTCAGAGTTTGCTCCAAGTTATGACGGTGAATTTTATTTTGATGAATATGATATTCGCGGAGCAAAATACGGCTTTTATATGGGATTAAATTCTGACGGCACTGCCAGAATTCATTCTGCTTATGATGAAAGCTCGCTTATTCATTCATACACAAATGATGAGGGTCAGCAGTTTACTTTTGTGGATCAGTCTTTAGACGAATCATATACCGAAACTCCGGTATATCTTTACCGACTCACAGACATCGGCACGGTTAATTCAAATTCGTATGAGATGACTGCCGTTAAATCAGAAACCGATTACAGTATTTACCAAGAAGGCGTAGTCGATGCCGAGGGCGGAACAAATATTATAGGCGTTACCGATGCGCTTACTCAAACAGCAATTAATAATATTGTACAAACATTTGTAACTGATAACTCTATTTCTGACGGCGAAAATGTGCATATCAATACCGGTGTAAATATTGCGGTTACTGACTACTCGGCAGAAAACAGTATTACATTCTCGCTTAATCCGACAGCTGTTGTGACTTCAAACGAAACCGGTCAGGCTTATAATATTTTAGACAGCGATTTTGACGGCACTACACCAATGACGGTAACTCTTTATACCGGCGAAATTTATCCTGCGCAGATTATTCACCAAAAGCAGGACGGAACTAAAGAGTATTTTTACCCCGAATACTCTGAAATGGTGCTAACAGGTGCCGAAAAACCGTTCTATGAGTTATATGACCAAAGCGGTAATATGTATGTTACATTCACTGTTACTGAATATTCTGATATAAAGCTTTTGACCGAGCCTATGTATGATTATGATGAAGTAACACCCGAACGACCTGCAGGTGTTGAAATTGTTGACAACCAAGAAGTGTTCCTTTACTTTACACCTGCTGAAAGCGGATTTTACCGCATATATGATACAAATCGTTCAGATGAACTTAATGTGCCATGCTTTAACCTTTATGATTCTAGTATGAATTTCTTATGTTCTTCAAACAATGATAATTATTTAGAGTATGATTTTGTAGGCGGCACAACATATATTATAGGCACAAATTTCTGTGCTATGGGCGAAAGTTGGAATGGCACTTATAATGTTGAGGTTGTAAAATTAGTCGAGCCCGAAAGTATTAATATTACAACCGATACCATAACGGGATATGAGGGTTGTTCAGAACAATTATCGGTTGAATACAACCCCGAAAACAGTATACAGTCGAGTTTAATTTGGAATTCAAGCGACACCTCTGTTGCAACGGTTAATGACGATGGATTGTTAACTTTAGTTGCACCCGGTACTGCAACAGTTACCGCCGCAACTGACAGTGGTTTAAGTGACTGCGTTAATGTAACTGTTTTAGAACTTGTTGAAATTTCGCTTGATGAAACAAAGAATGGTACGGTTGACCCCGCAATAGGCGTAAGCAAGTTTAAATTTACACCCGCAACCGACGGTATTTATCAAATTGAAGTAAGATGCAATGAGTTTGTAAGCACTGAAATTACTGATTCTTACGGTAATTATTTAAATCGACAAATAGGTTATAATTATTACTTTAATCAAGAATTAGAGGCAGAAAAAACCTATTATATTAACACTACTAATTTTGAACCATCAAATAACGGTTATAGTTTTGAATATTCTATTTCTGTCAAAAAGTTAGTGACAGCAACATCAATAAAAATTTGCAATTACAGTAGTTTAAGCGTATATACGGGCGAATCACAATTTCTTGGTGTTATCTTTGACCCTGAAAATGCGGCAACAGAGTCTGTAACATGGAGTTCAAGCAATGAAAATGTGGCTACTGTAAATTATGCCGGTTTTGTGCAATTTATCTCTGCGGGTACTGCAACCATTACCGCAACAAGCGAAAATGGCTTGA
>JBJFGD010000139.1:0-3361 GCA_051892355.1 Acutalibacteraceae bacterium
CCGCTGATTACAGATACGGTTTTGTCAGGATTACGAACCGATATGCCGGTAGGATAATATTCTTTTATATGTACTGCCGTATCAGAAGCATTGTCCCAAGCGATATAAATAATGCCTTCTGTATTTTTTACAATCGCTTTTCCTATGATGTAACGTTCTGATAACAAAAACCTTACCGGTAGGCAATCCTTATCATTTTGGCTTGACATATCATATCCGCATATGCTGCATATCTTTTCGCCGCCGTTGTCATTCATACAACCGGGGCAAAGTCTGTCGGTATTTAACATAACGACCTCCGTAAAAACATTAATATGATTTAATTATTATAGCATATTATATAAAAAAATACAAGTTTTTAGTAGTTTAGCCGATAGGTATCAGTTTTTTAAATACACAAGTGTGATGTTCTGTTATAACTCGGTCTTCGTGAAGCGAACCGAAATACCAATGGCGATATGTACATGATAGCCCAATCTCTTCAAGATAACCGTTTAATTTATTTACGCTGTCTGTATCGCCTCTGCGCAGCAACATTGCACTTTTAACGCGTGATGGCGGCTCGTGCGTTATTATGTAATCAACAGTACAGCCTGCCTCATCAAGCACGCGCGCACCGTCTGCCATTTCAGCGGGTGTTGCCTCTTCTTGGCGCCACCACTTGCCCCCTGATACACGCATATCCTTGTCGGTGCTTTCACCGCCGCCAAAGGTAAAATATCGCTTGCCTTCAATATCAAATATCTGGCCTCGCATCATATGAAGCAGGTTACCCTTTATTCGATGAACCTTGCCGCCCTTCCACACAGTCTGACGGCAGCGGTTTATTGTGTCAAGATTATCATGCGTGCCCTCAACAAAAGCGGTTACAAATTTGCGTTTGGCAAAAAAGTCAATAACCTGTTTTTCTGTTTTTGAACCGTCAAATATATATCCAAAGTCGCCGCAAATAATAAGGGTATCGCCGCGTTTAAGTTTTCGAAACTCTTTATCATAAAGGCGTTCAAGGTCGCCGTGCATATCACCTGTTACATAAACCATAATTTCACCGCCGATTTTATAATATTTCACTTTATTTTTATAAATAAATAATGTATAATAACAGTATATCATATTATTAAGGAGATTTCTATGCTTAAAAAGATATTTTCAGCATTTTTAATAATTTGTTTAATTTTAACTACTACCTTTACCGCCTGCGCCTATGAACCGACAGCCCTTTCTATAACCGCTGACGCTGCTATGCTTGTGTCGCTTGATACAGGCGAGGTGCTTTATGAAAAGAATGCTGATAAAAAGGTATACCCTGCATCTATTACCAAAATAATGACTACTCTGCTTATTCTTGAAAGCGAAAAATTTGACCCAAATGCAAAAATTGCCATGACCGAAGAAGCACTTGATCTTATAAGCGGCACAGGCAGTTCGGTATCGCTGCTCAAAGCAGGTGAAGAAATAACGCAGTTAGACCTTGTATATATGATACTTATGGCATCTTTCGGTGACTGTGCATTACTTGGTGCCATATATTACGGCGGAAGTGTTGAAAATTTTGTAACTATGATGAATATACGCGCTGCAGAATTGGGTCTTTCAGATACACATTATCAAAACCCTGTAGGTCTGCATGATGAAAATAACTACACTACCGCACGCGACACATACAAACTTACGGCGGCAGCCCTTGAAATTGAAACATTTAAAGAAGTTTGCACAAGCACCCGTCACACAGTGCAAACAAGTATGTCGGGTGAGCGTGTTCTTTCTACAACAAATTTTTTGCAGGATAACACAACAAATTATTACTACCAATATGCAAAGGGTGTAAAAACAGGTTACACCGATGAAGCCGGCAGATGCTTGGTAAGCACCGCAAGCTATAACGGATACAATTATATGTGTTTGGTTTTCGGTTGCCCTGCAAATGAGAAAAATCATTTCACCGAAAGCAAAGAACTTTACCGTTGGGCATTTAACAATTTTGAATTTAAAAAGGTTGCAGATACCGCAAACCCCATTGCAGAAATAGGTGTAGATTTATCATATGATACCGACTTTGTATCGCTTTATGTAGAAGAAGGCTTTATATCTATTTTGCCTAAAGATGCCGATGATTCTACTATAAGCATAGTACCGCACCCAAAAAGTGAAAAGGTAGATGCCCCCATAAAAAAGGGTGATGTGCTGGGCACGGCAGACATAATTTATGCAGAAGAAGTAATAGGTACGGTAAATCTTGTATCAAATGAAAACATAGAAAAAAGCGTAATATTATCAGTATTGCGAGCAGTTAAAAACTTTTTTACCTCTTCATATATGAAGATTGTCTATGTTCTTATAGCGGCAATTATAGTTATCTTTATAATCGCAGTAATTAAAATGAACAGCAAAAAATCAAAAAAACGCAAGGTTAAATATGTTCCTTATGGCAAAAACAAGAAATAACTAAATTATATTTATATCAAAACATATAAAATTTTGAGGATTGCTATAGCAATTAAAAAGAGGGTAAGAAATGTCAAAATGTTTAAAAAAATTATTTGCACTTGTAATTTCGCTTGCAATACTTATTGCCTGCATACCAACATTTTCTGTTTTTGCAGAAACCCAAAGCGGCACTTGCGGCGAAAATGTAACCTGGTCGCTTGATACCGAAAGCGGCATACTTACCATTTCGGGCAGTGGTGATATGTACTGTTATTCCTTTTCACCAGAGCCCTGGTATTCACAAAGAAGTTCTATTAAGTCTGTTAATATTGAAGACGGTGTTACAAGTATAAGCGATAGTGCATTTTACTATTGTAACAGTTTGATTTCTGTCACCATACCCGACAGTGTTACAAGTATAGGCTATAGTGCATTTAGAGGTTGCAGCAGTTTGACATCTATCACCATACCCGATAGTGTTACAAGTATAGGCGGTAGTGCATTTTACGGTTGCAATAATTTGACAATAAGATGCTGTGAAAATTCTATAGCACATAATTATGCAATTGAAAATAATATTCCGTATACTTTAATAAACGGTGATGTAACTATTGGCGATGCTAACGGTGATGGCCGCATAAACAACAAAGACTTAAGTTTGCTTATGCAATATATTAACGGTTGGGTTGTTGAAATTGATGACACGGTTGCCGATGTAAACGCCGACGGCAGAGTAAATACCAAAGATTATGGCTTGCTTATGCAATATGTTAACGGTTGGGAAGTTGTGCTTGGCTAATTAAATTTATGGCGATTTAAAAAGCCTGTTTTTGACAAAAATTAAGACGGATAGCAATTGCTATCCGTCTTAATATTTTGTGGCTCTTTGTCAATAGTTGGGGTAAAGAGTTAAAATGAAAATTTGAGTGCAAGC
>JBJFGD010000140.1:0-3352 GCA_051892355.1 Acutalibacteraceae bacterium
GATGTACTGCATTGTGTCATAAATAGCAAGACCTGCAGAAACCGAGCCGCCAGGGCTGTTGATATAAAAGCTGATATCTTTATCGGGATCTTGACCCTCAAGATACAAAAGCTGTGCAATAATAACGCTGGCAGATGCATCGTCAACCTGATCATTTAACATAATAATTCGGTCATTAAGCAAGCGTGAAAAAATATCATATGAACGCTCGCCGCGACTTGTTTGTTCAAGTACATAGGGTATTAAAGTCATATCCATATTAAATTACCTCCAATATTGAATATTATGAACAAAACTAATATTTTATAAACAAATTATTCTTCGGTTTTCTTTTCGGCAGAAGCTTTTTTAGCCTCTTTCTTTTCATCAACCGCATCGGTAATTACGGCATTTTCTTTTACGAAGTCGATAGCCTTACCAACAGCAACATCTTTTTCAATCTCGCTTGCAGGAATAACCGCTTTAACCTTATCAACCTCCATGCCATAGCTTTCAGCAAGTTTGGCGTATTCTGCTTCAAGAGCCTCATCATCAGCCTTGATACCTTCAAGTTCAACAATTTTTTCAAGCGCTAAACGGTATTTAACCTGCATTTCAGCTTGAGGACGGAAGGTATCACGGAACTGATCAATAGTGCTGCCTGTATACTGAAGGTATAAGTCAAGGCTCATACCCTGTGATTGCAGACGGTAAGCAAACTCTTCTACAGACTGATTAAGACGGTTTGTAAACATTGCTTCTGGGATTTCGCCCTTGATACCGTCAACAATCTGCTGAACAAGAATATTTTCAACGGCTTCTTCAGCAGCCTTCTTTTTGCGTTCAAGAGCCTTTTTCTTGATATCAGCCTTAAGTTCTTTAAGTGTGTCAAATTCGCTTACATCTTTAGCAAATTCATCATCAACTGCAGGAAGCTCGCGAACTTTGATTTCATGCAGCTTAATTTTAAATACAGCCGGCTTGCCTGCAAGCTCTTTTGCGCCGTATTCTTCGGGGAAAGTTACATCGATATCAAACTCGTCATTAATGTTTTTGCCGATAATCTGGTCTTCAAAGCCGGGAATAAACTGACCTGAACCAAGTTCAAGAGAGTGACCTTCTGACTTGCCGCCGTCAAATGCAACACCGTCAACAAAACCCTCAAAGTCAATAACAACTGTGTCACCTTTCTTTGCAGCTCTGTCTTCAACAGATACCATACGGGCATTACGCTCTGCCATAGCCTTAACTTCGGCATTAACCTCGGCAGCATCAACCTTAACAAGAGGTCTTTCTGCCTTTAAACCCTTGTATTCGGTAAGTTCAATTTCAGGGTATGTAGTAACACTTACCTTGAAATCAACGCCGTCTTCTTTAGAAATAGAAACAAGGTCAAAATCCATTTTATCATCGATAACTTTAAGACCTGATTCATTAATAGCTTCTTCAACTACATCTGAATAAAGAAGATTTAATGCATCTTCATAAAAAACTTCAGCACCGTAGTAGGTTTCGATTATATGAAGGGGCGCTTTACCCTTTCTAAAACCGGGAACATTAATTTTTTTGCCGTTCTTGCGATATGCTTCTTTGATTGCTTCGCGGAATTTTTCACCGTCGATAACAATTTCAAGCTGATATCGATTTGTTTCAATCTTGTTTGTTTCTTTTAAACTCATTATATTATACCTCCGCATATGGGACATACAACCCCATACTAAATATTGTGGTTATTATACCATAAATTGAGAAAAAAGCAAGGCTTTTTTACTGACATTTTGTGTACTGTTTTTTAATTTTTTCCAATTTCTTCAAATTTTTCGCAAGCAGTAATAAAAACAGGGGTAAAATCCACTTGATCGCTTGACACCATTTTCATTTTTATATTTTTGTATTCATACACCGCATTAGCAGCGGCATACCCGTGAATGTGGCCGTAATAGACATTTTTGATTTGATATTTTTCTAAAATATCAACGATTTCTTCAGCGATAAATTCGCCGTATACCGGTGGATAATGTAAAAATACTATGGGTTGCACCCCGTTTTTCAAAGCATAATTTATTGAAGTTTCAAGCCTGCCGCATTCGCGCGATATTATCTTTTTATCTTTTTCACCTGTGCCGTCATAAAGCCAACCTCGTGTACCGCAGATGCCTATTTTGCCGTCAGAGTAACAATTGTTATGCAAAATTTTAATTGTATCAAAATGATTTTCTTTTAAAAACTGATTGATTTTCGTGACAGTGCTCCACCAAAAATCATGATTGCCCTTTAAAATTATTTTTTGACCGGGTAAAGAATTTATAAATGCAAAATCAGCTGTTGCCTGTTTTAAAGAAATTGCCCATGATATATCACCGCCGATTACAACAGTGTCATCATTTTTTACCAGATGTTTCCATTTGGTTTCTATACGCGTGACATAATTGTCCCAACCGCCGAAAATATCCATAGGTTTATCGGCACCGAGCGGCAAATGCAAATCGGCTATTGTAAATAAATTCATTTTTGATGTTTCACCTGCCTTGTATATATTTTAAAAAATTACAGACAATAATTTTGGCATAAAGCCAGAAAGGAAGATTATAATGGATAATATGTCAAACTGCAAAACCGAAAGCTGCATTAGCTGTTCAGTTAAAAACTGTGTTCATCACACCGAAAATGATTCATGTTCGGCAGGTAACATTCAGGTAGGCAACCGCACAGCTTGTACTTGCAGCGAAACTTGCTGTGACACCTTTAAGGCAAGACAGTAAGTTTTTTTGCAATAATATCCGACTCATAATGAGTCGGATATTTATTTTAATCAATTTTTAAGCAATCGCAGACAGCTTTATACATATCTTGCTTTTCATAAATATCTTTAAATCTGACTGTTGCATTTTGAAGTTCGGCAATAGGCGTAGGTATTTCGGTATTGGTAAGTTGCGCCAAGGCGTTTACAGTGTCAAATTCATTTTCGGGAATTTGGTCTGTAAGTGCCGAAATAACGCTTTTAGCGAATTTATAGGGTGATGCGGTTGATGCTATTAAAACGGGGCGATTATCGCCTGTTTTTTGCAAATATTGCTCATAAGCATTTACAGCAACAGCAGTGTGAGTATCACAAAGATAACCATATTTTTTAAATGTGTTTTTAATGGTTTCAAGCGTACCGTTATCATCACAGCAAGCACCGAAAAACAAGTTTTGAAGTTTATTAAGAATCTCGCCGCTTACTTCAAATTTACCGTTGTTTGCAAGGTCATTTTGAAGTTTGGTTACATATTTATCATCGCCGTCTGACAATATATAAAGCATTCTTTCTAAATTGCTTGAAATAAGAATGTCCATTGAAGGAGAAATAGTTGTGTAAAAACTGCGGTTG
>JBJFGD010000141.1:0-3316 GCA_051892355.1 Acutalibacteraceae bacterium
GTGAAGAACAGGCAGAAGAAAACGGTTTCAATTATACACCTGTTAAGGATCAGGCAACTGCACTTACTGAAGTTATGTCAGGCACAAGTGATGCGGCAATAATTGACTCACTTATGGCTGCTGCAATGGTTGGTGAAGGCACAGGCTATGAAGCGCTTACTTATACTGTACCGCTTAACAGCGAGGAATATGGTGTTGGTTTTAGAAAGGGCTCTGACCTTGTAGAAAAACTTAATCAGTTCTTTAAAGACAGTTATGCCGATGGCACTATGATGGAAATTGCAGAAAAATACGGTGTTCAGGCATCAATTATTGAGCAGTAATAATTTATTATTTGATTTTGGTAATAAAACAGAGAGCGCTTTAAAGGCGCCCTCTGTTTTCAGCGTATAACTACATATTTTAAAGGAATTAATTATGATACCAAGTAATATTGCAGAACAGTTTCCGATAGTATTTAATGCTTTAAATATCGGTTTTTTACAAACTCTTAAATTATTTATTGTAACGCTTTTGGGGGCATTGCCTTTAGGCCTTTTGATGTCTTTTGGCTCTATGTCAAAATTTAAGCCATTGAGTAGTCTTATAAAAACGATAGTATGGATTGTACGCGGTTCGCCGCTTATGATACAACTGCTTATTATATACTATTTTCCCGGACTTGTTTTTGGAAATAATATCTGGGGCAGCGGAGAAACAGGAAGATTTATCGCTTCAGCTGTTGCCTTTATATTTAACTATGCATGTTATTTTTCAGAAATTTATCGCGGCGGAATACAGGGCGTGCCTATAGGACAGCAGGAAGCAGGACAGGTTTTAGGACTTTCTAAAACACAGATTTTCTTTAAGGTAACACTGCTTCAAATGGTCAAAAGAATAGTTCCGCCTATGTCTAATGAAATAATAACTCTTGTAAAAGATACTTCGCTTGCGCGCATTATAGCTTTGCAAGAGATTATATGGGCAGGTCAGGCTTTTCTTAAAGGATCACAGGGTATAGCAGGTCAAATATGGCCGTTGTTCTTTACGCTTGTTTATTATCTTGCGTTTAACGGTATGCTTACAATTCTTTTTGGAAAGATTGAAAAGAAGTTAGGCTATTTTAAGGTATAGGAGGAAAATTTATGTCATTGCTTGAAGTTAAAGGTATTTCAAAAAGTTTTGGCAAAACAAGGGTTTTAAAAGATGTAAGTTTTTCTCTTGAAAAAGGCGAAGTTTTGTCCATTATCGGTTCTTCTGGCGGAGGTAAAACAACCCTGCTTAGATGCCTGAATTTTCTTGAAACACCTGACAGTGGTACAATAACTGTAAATAATGATCAGTTGTTTAACGGTACAAAAATCAGCGATAAGCAAATAAGAGAAAACCGTTTACATTTTGGACTTGTATTTCAGTCTTTTAATTTGTTTCCGCAATATAATGTGCTGAAAAATGTAACCTTGGCGCCAACACTGCTAAAAAAGGGTACAGCTCAAGAAATAGAATTGCAGGCGCGTGAACTTATTGAAAAGGTTGGTCTTACCAACAAAATAAATAATTACCCCTGTGAACTTTCAGGCGGTCAGCAACAACGAGTAGCTATTGCACGAGCTCTTGCTATGAACCCTGATATACTTTGTTTTGATGAACCGACAAGCGCCCTTGACCCCGAACTTACGGGTGAGGTATTGCGTGTTATTAAGGGGCTTAAAGAATCGGGAAGTACAATGATAGTTGTTACTCACGAAATGGAATTTGCGAAAAATGTTTCAGATAAAATAATATTTATGGCTGACGGTATTATTGAAGAAATGGGAACACCAAAACAGGTATTTGAAAACCCGAAAAGTGAGAAAACAAAGAATTTTTTAACGAGTTCTTATGAAAAAATATAGCAGATTTTTAAACCCAAAGTCGATTTTTGTCAAAATTAATAAAAATAGTTGACAAATATACATAAACAATGTATAATTATTATAATAATTATATGAATATGGAGCATTAATGCAAAAAATTCATTCTGAAAATCTATCACAAATTACTGATAATGATTTAGTGGCATATATAAACGGCGGTGAATACAAGTATTTACAGATACTTATTAACCGCTATATGCCCTATGTAATAAATGCGGCATCGCGTTATAAAGCGGGCGGATTTGATACCGAAGATTTTATACAAGAAGGTATACTTGCAATTTTTTCGGCTGTTAAGACATTTGACAGTGAAAAGGCATCCTTTAAAACATTCGTTACGCTTTGTATAAACAGGGCAATGTCTTCGGCTTTGTCTCGCGTTGTGGGGGCCAGCAAGCATATACCTGAAGATTTGATTACACCTATTGACGGTATTGATTTGCCCGATACAGCTAACCCAGAGAGCATAATTATTGAAAAAGAAAGTTATAATGCTTTAGAAAATACAATTAAAAGCGAATTATCTGATTTTGAATATCAGGTACTTTGTGAGTTTTTGTTAGGTAAAAGTTATGCTGATATTGCTGCAACATTAGATATTTCTGTAAAGTCAGTTGATAACGCGCTTAAACGCATTCGTTCAAAAATAAGAAAGTGATTAAAAAATATTTAAGCTGGGGTTACCCAGCATATATGCCCAAGTAGTTTAAAAAAGCAGAGCGTTGTGTAAAAACAAAGGTGTCGGTGCGATTCCGTCCGGGGCTAATAACCAAATCAAGAGAGGTAAAAAAAATGTTTGAAGACAAGACCCTAGTTTGCAAAGAATGCGGAGAAGAGTTCGTATTTTCTGCAAGAGAACAAGAATTTTATGCAGAGAAAGGTTTCGAAAATGAACCGCAAAGATGCAAACCCTGCCGTGACAAGCGTAAAAATGCAGGAAGGGCACCCCGTGAAATGCATGAAGCTACTTGTGCAGCATGCGGCGGCGTTGCACGCGTACCGTTTGTTCCGCGTGATGATCGCCCGGTTTATTGCAGCGAATGCTTTGCAAAGATGAAGGAAGAAGAGGCACCTGCAGAGGCCGAATAATTCCAAAATTATTTGCTGATACCTTATAAGGAAAGTATTTGATAAGAGAGTGTTCATAACAATGCAAGTTAAGAACGCTCTCTTTTTTGTTTTTGCTTTTTATTGAAATTATTAACATTTTCTTCATACAATTATTGAAATATTGTTTTATTATGTTATTGTTAAATAATATAAATTTTGATTTTAATTTGTATTTGCTTTTTTGGAGGTTGAAAATGGATAGTAAAAAAATTCTTGTTGTTGACGATGATGTAAATATTTGTGAATTATTACGGCTTTATCTTGAAAAAGACGGATTTGATGTAGTAGTTGCAAATGACGGCGAAGATGCA
>JBJFGD010000142.1:0-3307 GCA_051892355.1 Acutalibacteraceae bacterium
TTTAATATCATGAATTTTAATTGGTTAACTTTAGAAGCAGGGGCAACCGATACAACAAACACACAATCAGGCGCTGGTGGCTTACTTATGCCTTTAATAATGTTTGCAGTTATGATTGCGGCTATGTATTTCTTTATTATCCGCCCACAGAAAAAGAAAGAAAAAGAAGAAAAGAAAATGCGTGAAAATTTGCAGGTTGGCGATGAGATACTGACTATTGGCGGTATTTACGGCAGAGTAATTTCTTTAAAAGAAGATTCAATTGTTATCGAGTCAAAAAGCGACCACAGCAAAATGACAATTGCTCGCTGGGCTATGCAACAGAACCTTACCGTTCATGACGACACAGCTGCAAAATAAGTAATAAAAATAACCCTCTGCTTATATAATTTAAGCGGAGGGATTTTTATATGGCTAATGAATTATCAAAAACAGATAAAACTAACAAAAAACTAATTTATATTAAAAGTGCTATACTTGGCGTTATAACAGCGGTATTATTTATGCTGATATTTTCAGCAATTATATTGTTTTTGAATTTAGACAGAGCTTATGCGCAGCCTTTTGCAACCATTAGTGTAGCTGTAGGCAGTTTTGTTGCTGCAAATTATGCGGGTAAAAAGATTGGTGACAAGGGGTATCTGATAGGGCTGATTATAGGCGCTGTTGTTTTTGTTATTATTACGGTTATTTCAATGATATTAAATAAATCAGGCTTCACACTTAACACACTGTTTCATTTTATTATCATTATGCTGTCTTCATTGACAGGCGGAATAATTGGTGTAAACCGAGATAAGAATAAAAAGTATATATAAATTATTTTGTAAGCATTTCAATGATTTTAGAGTAAATTGCTGACGGATTTTCTAAAAACTTTTCGCGTATGTAACTGCCTTGTTCTTCATCGGTTATAAGCATTTTAACCGAGATAAACGGCTTGCCGCCGTCAATAGCAGAGCATTTTAGATATGTGTTGCCGTCTTCCTTTGTAATTTCAAAAATGTTGTCTTTGGCGTTTTTGAATTTTGAAAGCATTTTCATTGAGGCAAGATATGCTCGCTCTTTAACCACTGCAGAAAGCGATGTTTTAAGCGTTTCGGCAACCTCTTTGCCGCCTTCGGTTATAACATAGGTTTGTTCTTTTTCATCGGCGGGGGTAATTTGACCGCTGTTTGCTAAAGAAACCACAGCATCGCTTACTTCAAACCCATTGGCAATACCTTCGAAATGTAAAACATTTGCCAACATATCTACGGGAACGGGCTCATCTATAGCGTTTAAAATATAGCATATCAAAATTTTAATTTCGGCTGTATTAAAAAGTCCGCCGCGCACAACGCCTGCTCCGGATGCATCTTTTTCCATTTTAAAAACTCCTTATTTTAACTGTCTATATTATAATTACAAACCAAAAAACTTTCAAGTGTTATTTATTTAAAATTTTTGCAATATAAATACCTTTGCAGATTTGATATGCACCCCAAAAGTCAGACACTTTTTGAGGTGCATTTTTATAGATAAAACTTTATAAAAAAACAAAATATATAGTGCAGAATTTAAAATGTGTGCTATAATAGTATAAGCAAGAACATTTTAGTAACAAAGTGCAACAAAATAAATGATTTTTTGATTGAAGGGTGTTTTGTATGGCGAATACCGTTGGCGCTATTCTTCTTGGAATACTGGCTTTAATATGTTTTGTTTTAGGGTATATGCAATTAACCCAAAAAGGAATTTTGCTAAACAACGCTTATTTGTATGCATCTGAACAAGAACGGCAAAAAATGAATAAAAAACCGTATTATAGACAGTCTGGTACTATTTTTATATTGATAGGTATAATTTTTGTTTTAAATGCAATTGAAATAAAATTAAGGACAGGCTGGTTAATTTGGTTGGTTATAGGAGTTGTTATTATCATATTAAACTATGCTATAGTTTCAACAGTTAAGATAGAACAAAAGAATAAATAAAAGATTTTATAAATCTGATGTACAATAATTTTTATAGTTCTTGGGTGAAAGACCGAATTTATTTTTGAAGGCTTTACTGAAAGCACAGGTGAGTATTATAAAGCACTTAAAATTGCACATGATAAAGCAGGGCGTTCAAAAATCTGGGCTGATGTAGAAATCTTTGATTTTGAAGGCGAGGTATATAAATCTGCCCTAATTCCTGCAGATTCGGCGGGTACTTTGTCATATTGTGGAAGCGGTGAGTCTGAAAAGCTATACCAAGCGATAAAAAAGTATAACGACAGCATATAAAGCAGTTAAATTCGTAGTGTCGGCAACGGCATTGCGAATTTTTATATCTATAAAATTGACACATTAAACTTAAAAAAAATACTATTATTAAATGATAAAATGTTGTAAAATAATTTTTGTAATCTGATTTTTATATTTTAAGGAGGAATTTGCTATGCTTAAAATTGACCATTTAACAAAAATTTACGGAGATAAAAAGGCTGTTGATGATCTTTCGTTACATATAAATCCGGGTGAAATATATGGCTTTATAGGTCATAACGGCGCAGGAAAAACGACAACCTTAAAAGCTTGTTGCGGAATTTTGCAATATGATAACGGCGAGATTACGGTTGACGGTGTATCTATGAAACAAGATCCGCTAACTTGCAAGGGTAAAATTGCCTATATTCCTGATAATCCGGACCTTTATGAATTTATGACTGGTATTCAGTTTTTGAATTTTGTTTCAGATATTTTTGGTGTAGGTGCCACAGATCGGAAAGAACGAATTGAAAAGTATGCCAACGCTTTTGAACTGACAGCCGATTTAGCTCAACCAATTTCTGCTTACTCACACGGTATGAAACAAAAGTTAGCAATTATATCGGCACTTATTCATGAACCTAAGCTAATTATTATGGACGAACCTTTTGTAGGTCTTGACCCAAAAGCCACCCATCTGCTTAAAGAATTTATGCACCAAATGTGCAATAACGGAAGTGCCATATTTTTCTCTACCCATGTGCTTGAAGTAGCAGAGAAATTATGCGATAAGGTTGCCATTATAAAGGGCGGAAAACTCATACGCTCTGGCACTATGGAAGAAGTAAAAGGTGATACATCGCTTGAAGAAGTGTTCTTGGAATTGGAGGAAGAAAAATGACAAAAGCGCTGTTTAAAAAGCAGATGATGGAAGTCTTTTCTTGGCTTTATAAAGACAGAAAATCAGGTAATCTTCGTTCTGCTAAGAGTATTGCCGTGTATGTTATACTTTATCTTTTCAGGCGCTACTTCATGAGGGCCGTCATCGCCAAGACGCCGGGCTCCACGGCCCA
>JBJFGD010000143.1:0-3301 GCA_051892355.1 Acutalibacteraceae bacterium
TAAATACCTTAACATCAACGATTGTGCCGTATTCACCGTGAGGAACACGCAATGAGGTATCACGCACTTCGCGTGCCTTTTCGCCAAAGATTGCACGAAGCAGTCGTTCTTCAGCGGTAAGCTCGGTTTCACCCTTTGGTGTTACCTTACCTACAAGTATGTCGCCTGCCTTAACCTCGGCGCCTACGCGAATAATACCGCGCTCGTCAAGATCTTTAAGGGCATCGTCACCCACATTGGGGATATCACGGGTGATTTCTTCGGGTCCGAGTTTGGTATCGCGTGACTCAATTTCATATTCTTCAATGTGAATTGAAGTGTAAACATCATCGCGTACTAAACGCTCGTTAAGAAGAACAGCGTCTTCATAGTTATAACCTTCCCAAGTCATAAAGCCTATAAGTGCATTACGACCGAGAGAAATTTCACCGTTGCTTGTAGCAGGACCGTCAGCAATAACCTCTTTTTCTTTTACAGTATCGCCAACCGAAACAATCGGCTTTTGGTTGATACAAGTGCCGTGATTAGAACGCAAAAACTTAATAAGGTTATATTCATCTATTTCGCCGTTCTTTGCACGGATTTTGATAATATCAGCGCTAACATAGGTTACAACGCCTTCGCGTTTAGCAAGAACAACAACACCGGAGTCAACTGCTGCCTTGTATTCCATACCTGTAGCAACAATCGGGTTTTCGGGTTTAAGAAGAGGAACCGCCTGCTTCTGCATGTTAGAACCCATGAGTGCACGGTTAGTATCATCATTTTCAAGGAACGGTATCATAGCTGTAGCAACAGATACTACCATTTTAGGCGATACATCCATAAAATCAGCGCGTGAAGCCTCAACCTCATTATAGTTGTCACGAATACGCGCATTAACCTTTTTATGAACAAAGTATCCGTTTTCATCTAAAGGCTCATTTGCCTGTGCTACTACATAATCGTCTTCTTCATCGGCTGTCATATAAACAACTTCATCAAGAACTCTGCCTGTAGCTTTATCTACGCGGCGGAAAGGCGCCTCAATAAAGCCGTATTTGTTAATCTTTGCATAGGTTGCAAGATAAGATATAAGACCAATGTTAGGACCTTCAGGTGTTTCAATCGGGCACATGCGTCCATAGTGTGAGTAGTGAACATCGCGCACTTCAAAAGATGCACGGTCACGCGAAAGACCGCCGGGGCCAAGTGCTGACAAACGGCGTTTATGTGTAAGTTCTGAAAGTGGGTTTGTCTGGTCCATAAACTGTGACAGCGGTGAAGAACCAAAGAATTCTTTAATAGCCGCTACAACAGGGCGTATATTTATAAGTGATTGCGGAGTAACATTTTCAACATCCTGTGACTGCAATGTCATCTTTTCGCGAACAACGCGTTCCATACGCGAAAATCCTATACGGAACTGATTCTGCAAAAGCTCGCCCACTGAACGAATACGACGGTTTCCAAGATGGTCGATATCGTCAACCATGCCAACTTCATGAGGAAGACCGAGGAAATAGTTAACACTTGCGAAAATATCATCAAGTGTAATGTGTTTCGGAATAAGTGCATCAGCATTGTCAATAAATGCTTGTTTTAATTCTTCTTTGTCAGAAATTTCTTCAAGAATACCTTTAAGAACTTCAAAGCTTACCTTTTCATTTATGCCTGCTTTATCAAGTTCGGCAAGTTCTTCATCGGTAAATTCAACAAAGTCAGCAATGTTTACCATACCGTTTGAAAGAACCTTAACTTCTTTAACATTTCCTTCAAAGTCTTGAACATTAACATATGCTTCAAGCACACCGCGTTTTTCGATTAAGTCGGCAAGTTCGCGTGTAACAACAGTATCAACATCGGCTAAAATTTCGCCTGTCATAGGGTCAACCACAGGGCGAGAAATAGCCTTGCCGCGAATACGAGAACCAATTGCTAACTTTTTATTGTATTTATAACGACCTACGCGTGAAAGGTCATAACGGCGCGGGTCAAAGAACAACTGCTCAAGATAAGACTTTGCGCCATCGATTGTTACAGGCTCGCTCGGTCTCAACTTTTTATATACTTCAACTAAAGCATCTTCAACGGTTTTTGTTTCATCAACCTCAAGTGTAGCAGAAAGACGCTCGTCCTCACCGAAAAGCTGACGCATCTGTTCATTTGTAGCAATGCCCAATGCACGCATAAAGGTTGTAACGGGCAGTTTTCTGTTCTTATCAATACGAACATAAAGAACATCATTCACGCTGGTTTCATACTCTATCCACGCGCCGCGGTTAGGTATAATGGTAGAAGAAAACAGTTTTTTACCTGTTTTTTCATCAACTTTTTTAGCAAAGTATACACCCGGTGAACGAACAAGTTGAGATACAATAGCGCGTTCAGCACCGTTGATTACAAAGGTGCCGGAATCGGTCATAAGCGGGAAATCGCCCATAAAGACTTCGCTTTCTTTGATCTCGCCGGTTTCATTGTTAAGCAATCTTGCGGTTACGCGCAAAGGTGCGGCATATGTTGTATCACGCGCCTTACATTCGGTAACGCTGTACTTAGGCTGTTCATCAATGCGATAGTCGATGAAGCTTAACACAAGGTTGCCGCTATAGTCTGTAATAGCTGACATATCCTTGAAAACTTCCATCAAGCCTTCAGTTATAAACCAGTTGTATGAGTCTTTCTGAATCTCAATGAGGTTAGGCATATCTATAACTTCATTGATTTTTGAGAAAGTCATACGGGTGTTTTTACCCATTTGGACAGGTTTTACCATTGATGTAGACTCCATAGGTTTACAATCACTCCTAATTAAAATTGCGATATTTAGGTAATATCAAACCAACATACAATTGAGTTTTTTGCCACCTAAAGCATCATCCAATCCGCAAAAAAGGCGCAAAGTCCCCCATCATTAGTAATGATTAATTATATAATACTAATTTCATTAAGTCAAGTGATTTTTTCAAAAAAATGAAAAAAATTTACTGAATTGCCATTATATTGCATTTCAGTAAATTTTTATATGATTATTAAATTAAATCACGGTAATACAAATTCCGTGTATATTCGCCTGTAAACCTTATACCGTTTTTGTACTTTTTAATTATATCGCCTGCTTCGGCGGCGGTTTCATCGGTAAAATAAAGCAATAAAAAATCAATGCTTGGTATATCTTGTATTCTGTCTCCCATATAAATAGGAGTTGAATTAAGCAATTCACTGTAACCGTTACGACATCTTATTGGAAAGCGTATATTTTTTCTGTCGGTAACATAGCCCTTTTTATCACATTGTGAGCAGTCTCTGCCGTTGCGAAGCG
>JBJFGD010000144.1:0-3284 GCA_051892355.1 Acutalibacteraceae bacterium
CACATATTTCACAGATGCCTGCATATTGCCTGACGGGCACAACATATATAAAAAACCCAGCAGTATGCAAGATGAGCAAAAACTTATAATAAAAGAAGAAAGATTACTCATTATCAAACCCTCATCAACCTTTACCTGCCGTTATGACCACCGAAAGCGAAATTATAAACAACCCGCCAACAAGCAATACCACACCTAACAGCACCGAAAGCATTGAATCAACCGCCTTTAAAATTCCCGTTATTTTAGGTAAAGAAAAAAGTTCGCTTACAGCAGATGTTACAAGCAACACCGCGCGCCATATTACAAGCTCTGCAATAATCGGTAATAAAATTGCCGCAAGTGCCACCACGCCGTAAATACCTATTGATGATCGCAACAACCCCATAGATGACGAAATTGTGGACACCGCTTCACTAAGCACGCTGCCTGCTACAGGCACCGAAGTGCCAAGTATAAATTTTGCCGTTCGCAAAGTGACACTGTCGGCCGCAGAATTTACGGCAGTTTGTATGCTTAAAACACCTATAAATACTGTGCTTATGAGCGACAATATCCACATGGAAATCTTTTTAATACTATCAACTATTCCCGAATTATTAAGCAGCGGCGACACACCAGTTCCGATGCTAAGTGCTAAATATCCACCCATAAGCGGCAGTATTGTAAATGAAGATATAAAAGATACCGCCTCTGTAGCAGTAAGCAAAAGCGCACTCATAGAGCTTGCGGTTACTGTCTTACCCGAGAGCGCTAATGTTGCGGCAAACACAGGCACAAAGCTTAACATAAAAGTGCTGCAACTTTTGACAGCATTTACAGCGGCAGACACACTTTGCCAAATATCTGAAGCAATTATTGCGCTTATACTAAGAGCCGCGGCATAAATAGCCGTTTCAAAACGCGGTACATCACCAAAAGCCGTTAAAGCAGCAGTGGCAAGAATTACGCCTATTATGGTAACGCCTGTAAGCAAGGGTTGCTTTATACCGCCTGTTACAAACTCAAAAATATGAGATAAAACATTTTTATCGGTAAGTTTATTTACCCAATTATAATCGGCAGGGTCAATGCCGTTTTCATTAAAAAAATCCTGTACGCTATCGTCAAGGCTTTCTTTTAAAGAACCGCTGTTAATAATATTATCATATTGCTCGCTGTATATATTGCCTTGTGCCGAAACAGGCAAAGATATAAGAAACATTAAACTTAAAATCACTAATATTTTTTTCATAATCCTACAAATTTAAGAGCCGATTGCATTACAGCGCAGATTAACGGAATACTTAAAATAAATACCGCGCCCTTGCCTGCAATCTCTGCTATCTGCGCAAGAGTCGTCTGGCCGAAATCGCGGCATACATTTGCGGCAAACCCCGTTATATATGCTATGCCCAAGGCTTTAAGAGCCACCGAAAAATAAACACTTGCATTTCCGCTGTCTTCAAACATTGAGCGCAGTTTTTCTATAGAGGGAAATATATTGCTCAAAACGGTTAAAAGCACCGCACTTACAACCGCCAGCACCAATAAAAAAGAGTATTCCTGCAAATTTGTACGCAACACAATCGCAAATACCGCTGCTATAATAACCAAAGCAATTATCTTAATAAAGTCGCTGTTCAAAGCCCAAACAGCCCCTTTACGGTGTCAAACAAATCGGCAATTGCGCCTACCACCATAAGCAGTACAACCACAAGCCCTGACAGTGTCACAAGCATTGCCTGTTCTTCTCGCCCGGAGCGCACAAGCAGTTGATTAAGCACCGTAACTATAATACCTATTGCGGCTATTTTAAAAATAAAATCGACATCCATACTTTTACCTCTAAATTAACAATATTCCAATAGTAAGTCCTACACATATTCCGAAGGTTTGCCATAATTTGCACTTTTGCAATGTATCGGCTGCAGCCGCGCTTGCTCGCTTACTCATTACATTTTTGCAAGAATTTATACGGTCACACTCTGCTTTTTTAACCGACTTGCCAAGTGATATAAAAAAAGAATTTATAATTTCTTTATCATCTGCGTTTAGATCTCCGTCTTTGCAAACCGTATTTGTATTTTGAAAAGTTAAAAAACTACATTTTGCAAAGGATTTTTTAAGTGCCGCTTGAAGTTCGCAGTTGCCCTGTTCTATGTATTCATAAAGCAAATCCAGCCCATCGCAGAATAATGATAATTTTCGGCTTCGCGACTTTACCGAATAGCTTTTAAAAAAACCTGCAAAAATACAGCTTGCGACTATACAGCTTATACCTACAGTTTTAATTACCGACATTTGCAAAAAACTCCTTAACATTAAAAATTTGCGGCGGAGCTCCTAAACTTTGACTTAACAGTACTACATTTGAAACCGCACCGCTTTTTACTATGCTTTCAGTAACGGCCCGATGCATTATGTCATTAACATCATGACAGTGCGCGGTGGTAATAATGCTTACCCCCGCATTGAAGCAGTCTACTACACTTTGCAGTTCATTCTTTGTGCCTATTTCATCAAAAGCGATAAATTCGGGAAACATTGTACGCAGTGCAATTTGCGTGCCGAGCGCCTTGTCGCGCGTATATAAAACATCGGTATTTTCACCTAAATCGTTAACGCATCTGCCGCTGAAACCGCCCGAAATTTCACCGCGACTGTCAATTACGGCAACACGCCGATATTCGCCGCCGGCGCCGCTTGACAGCAGCCTTATCAGATCGCGAAGTATTGTAGTTTTACCGCTTGCCGGCGGCCCTGCTATAAGCATACCCCCGCTGTTGCAAAGGCTTACCAAAGGCAGGGCAACCCCAAAAATCTGGCGGGCAATGCGAATATTTACAGATGTTATTTCAGTAAGCATTCCATCGGCATTAAACACACCGCACACACCAGCTCGATTGCCGTTTTTTAGTGATATATATCCGTTTTTTATCTCACTTTCATGTAAATAAACCGAGTTATTACAAAGCAGTGATAATGTTTTTTCTAACTCATCATACGATGCTATATAACAATTACTGTTTTTTAACTTTGAAACAGTACTGTCTTTACATACAAAAAGCACTTTACCGTTAACAGTAAGGCACACAGGTAACCCCGCACGAATCCTGATTTCATCAACATTTTGTTTTATGCTTTCAGGTAAAAAAAAGAGTATTCTTTGTATTCTGTCATCAATTTGCAAAATAGCGTTATCAAACTCATTTTTCATATTTTGCCGTCCTTGTCCTTTTTTCTTTATTACAATTTATGTAAGGCAAGTCCTAAATAGAACAACCCCCGAAGAAAATTCTTCG
>JBJFGD010000145.1:0-3277 GCA_051892355.1 Acutalibacteraceae bacterium
AAACAGCAATTTAAAAAATCAGCTTGAACAACTTGCCGCCAAAAAACGCCGCGAAGAACTGCAAGCGCAGATAGCGCTGCGAAATATAAATCAAGCAGATGCCGCCGAAAGCGGTGTCTGCTATCTTACTTTTGACGATGGTCCGTCAGATAACACCCTTAAAATTCTTGACATACTTGATTCTTACGGTATAAAGGCTACATTTTTTGTTGTAGGAACTGCAAAAACCGAATATATGCCTATAATACAAAGTCGAGGTCACGCAATAGGGTTGCACACAACCACTCATAATTATAGTTCGGTTTATGCCGATGTTAATAGTTATCTTGCCGATATTGAACAGGTGTCTGACATTGTTTATAACACTACGGGAATACGCAGTAATATAATGCGTTTTCCGGGCGGAAGCAGTAATAAAGTAAGCGCTAAATACTGTACCGGCATAATGACCGACTTGACGGTAAGAATGCCAAGTCTTGGCTATTCGTATTTTGATTGGAATGTAAGCTCGGGTGATGCAAGTGCTGCAAAAGTGCCTGCGGCTGCAATAATCAATAATGTTTTGTCGGGTGCCAAAGGCAAAAACAGTATATGTGTGCTTATGCATGATACCTTGGCTAAAACCACCACTGTTGAAGCGCTTCCTGCTATAATAGAGGGTCTTGATGCTATGGGATTCCGCTTTGCACCTCTAACCGCTGACATATATGGGTTTCATCAGGCGGTAAATAATTGATATAATTTTCTTGACAATAATAGCCGCCAAAGGTACAATTATCTTTGGCGGTGATTTTTTGAATTCTAAACATTTAAACATTGTAAGCGCGGTAATGTATTTTATCTGTGCCGTGGCGACGATTTGTTTATTTGCACCTATTTTTATTAATAGATCAAACTCGCATAGCGAAAAGTTTATAGCAGGGTTAATTATATTTGTTCTTGGATTTATAGCATCAAAATTTCGTTGTCTTACCGTAGACCGTGAAAAGGCGCCGGCTATAATGAAAAGAACTTTTATATGGTTTTTTGCAGTTTATGTAGTTATAGTTATTGATTTTACCCTTATAAGTGACAGTTTTGGCAGAAATATTTCAAATATATTTTTATCAAATGGCGAGCAGGTGCAAGAATATCTTTCACAAAAAACAAATTTCATACCGTTTGCTACGGTAAAACTTTTTATAAACGCATATAAAGCAGGCAGTATTGAACCCTATATTGTTCATGAAAACATTTTAGGCAATCTGTTTGTATTTATGCCGTTTGCATTATTTGTGCCTAATATTTTTCAGCGTGTAAATTCGGCAGTAAAATTTTTAATTTATATATCTGTTTTTGTAATTGTTATTGAAGTTTTGCAGTTAGTATTTCTTACAGGTTCAGCTGATATTGACGATTTTATTTTAAATGTCGCGGGGGCAATGGCTGCCTACGGTATATTGCAAATTCGGTGTGTTAAGCGGGCAGTAAATACATTTATTTTTTGCAAAGAATAGGGTGAACAGTGTGAAGGTAAGGGCAAACGCAAAAATTAATCTGACTCTTGATATAGTCGGTAAACGCGAAGACGGTTATCACCTAATAGATTCTGTGTTTCAATCTGTATCGCTTTGTGATGTTATAAAGGTAGAAAAGGGCAGCAAAATTACCGTTTGCTGTACCGACGGCACAATAAGTGACAAATCTAATATTGCCTATAAAGCAGCCCAAATATTTTTTGATTATAATAAAATTGACGGCGGGGTCAAAATTGATATAGAAAAACATATACCTTTAGCTTCGGGTATGGGCGGCGGAAGCGCCGATGCAGCAGCAGTAATTTTGGCACTTGATAAAATTTATAAAACAAATCTTTCAAATGAACAGCTTTGTAATATTGCTTTATGTGTAGGTGCCGATGTTCCTTTTTGTATTATGGGCGGTACTGCTCGCATAGAGGGAATCGGTGAAAAAATCACTCAATTACCCAATATGCCAAAGTGCGGCATTTTGCTTATAAAACACGGTGTTAAGCACTCTACAGCAGATATGTATAAAAAAATAGATTCTTACCCTGTGTTAAAACAATATACAAATAATGCTGTTGACGGTATTTTGCACGCGGATATAAAAAAGATATGCAATAATGTATCAAATGCTTTTTTGCAGGTTTGTGATAACACCGATTTGATAAACGATATTAAAACTACCGCACCTCTTGGTTGTTCGCTTTCGGGTAGCGGGCCTACCGTTTTTGCAATATATAATGATATAACTGCGGCAAATGTTGCTTGCCAAAAACTTGAGGTTATGGGTTATAACCCTATAGTTACAGTGCCCGCTCAAAAAGGAATAGTGTTTGAATAAAATAAATTATTTCTGTCAATAGTTAAGGTATCACTTTTTGACAGGAGTATTTTATATGATAAATAAAGTTAGAAAAAATATTGAGCTTGGTGTTTTGTTTGGACTTATCTGCGCTATTGTATTGAGCTTTGCCCGATTTGAGGTTCGGTGTGATGAACTGCGTGAAAACATACTTAGGCTTCACATAATTGCAAATTCAGACAGCGAAGCTGATCAAAGTTTAAAACTTGCCGTACGCGATGAAATTCTTAAATCGTCAACCGATATTTTTAAAGATTGCCGCGATATTTCGTCTGCCTGTAATATTGCCGAAACACAGCTTGATGTAATAGCGGACAAAGCCAACAGCGTAATAAAGCAAAACGGATTTAATTATACTGCTGCTGCTACAGTCGATGACGCATATTTTGAAACACGGCAATATGATGATTTTACATTGCCGGCAGGTACTTATAAATCGCTTATAGTAAATTTAGGTGAGGGTAAAGGTAAAAATTGGTGGTGTGTAGTTTTTCCGTGTGTTTGTGTGCCTACTGCTGATGATGCTGAACTTTCTGACAGTGTGTCAGAGGGCGCTGCTCAAACAGCCCAAAACCCTCAAAAATACATTATGAAATTCAAAACAGCCGAGATTTACGAAGAGTTTAAAAAAATTTTTTCAAAAAAAGCGTAAAAATTACTTGCTTTTTTGAAACAAATGTGATAATATTCTAATGTTACTATGAAAGAAAGGGGTGACACAGGATGAAAGAAGGTTTACATCCTCAGTACGAAAAGGTAACAATTAAATGTGCTTGTGGTGCCGAATTTGAGACGCGCTCAACAAAGAAGGATATTCGTTTGGATATTTGCTCTAAATGTCATCCGTTTTTCACTGGTAAGCAGAAGTTGGTAGACACCGGCGGTCGCGTTGACAGATTTAAAAAGCGTT
>JBJFGD010000146.1:0-8100 GCA_051892355.1 Acutalibacteraceae bacterium
TCCGTCACGGCAAAGCCGTGCCACCTCCCTCGTCAGAGGGAGGCAAAATACAGTTAATCTATACTCTACTCCCTCACCTGCTAAATCAATAGCAGGTGATTTTTATTGTTATATCAATTTAATTGTATATTACTTTTTTAAAGCAATGGCTGCCTTTGCCTTTTCGACAATATTTACTGCGCGAAGTCCGAACTCATCAAGCAGTTTTACCGCAGGGCCCGAATGACCGAAAACATCGTAAACACCGAGTTTTACAACAGGCACGGGTACGGTTTCGCAAATCACTTCGCTTACAGCAGAGCCTAAACCGCCGATTACAGAATGTTCTTCTGCAGTAACGATAGCACCCGTTTCTTTAGCCGCTTTAATTATTATATCGCGGTCAATCGGCTTAATTGTAGCCATATTAATGATGCGTGCGTTAATACCCTCGGCTTTTAGTAAATCATAAGCTTCAAGTGCTTCTTTAACCATAAGACCTGTTGCGATAATTGTAACATCGTTACCTTCGCGAAGTTCTACACCCTTGCCGATTTCAAATTTATAACTTTCATCAAATACAACGGGTACCGCAAGTCTGCCAAATCGCATATAAACAGGGCCGTCGCACTCAAATGCGGCTCTGACTGCCAATCTTGCCTCTGTATCATCGGCAGGGTTTATAACGGTCATACCGGGTATTGTACGCATAAGTGCGATGTCTTCATTACACTGGTGGGTAGCGCCGTCTTCACCAACCGAAATACCGGCGTGCGTTGCGCCGATAATAACATTAAGATGTGGGTAACCTACCGAATTGCGAACCTGCTCAAAGGCACGGCCTGCTGCAAACATTGCAAAAGAGCTTACTACAACCTTTTTACCGGTTGCTGCAACACCTGCTGCAATGCTTACCATATTTTGTTCGGCAATGCCGCAATCATAAAATCTTTCGGGATATGCCTTTTTAAATTTACCTGTTTGTGTGGCTGCTGCAAGGTCAGCATCCATTACAATAAAATCATCGCGTTCGGCACCTAATTCTACCAATGTTTCACCAAAGCCTACGCGAGTAGCAACTGTTTTAACCTCTGACATAAAGCCGACCCCCTTAATTAAAAGCAGCAAGCGCTGCGGTTAGTTCTTCCATAGCTACGGCATACAGTTCATCATTAGGTGCGGCACCGTGCCAGTTAACCGCATTTTCCATATAAGATACACCCTTACCTTTTATGGTTTCGGCAATAATAGCCACAGGCTTGTCTACAGTTTTTGCCTTAGCAAGTGCTGCTTCTATTGCATTATAATCGTGACCGTCAATAGTAATTACATACCAACCGAAAGCTTCAAACTTTTTATCAACAGGTTTTGCACTGTTTACTTCATCTATTGTGCCGTCAATCTGCAGATTGTTAAGGTCAATAAATGCGATAAGGTTAGAAAGACCTTTATTGCTTGCAAACATTGCGGCTTCCCAAACCTGACCCTCTTCTATTTCGCCATCGCCAAGTATTGTATAAACATTATAATTATCACCGAAATGCTTTGAAGAAAGCGCCATACCTACTGCGGCAGAAATTCCCTGACCGAGCGAGCCGGTCGACATATCAACACCGGGTATATTTTTCATATCGGGGTGACCTTGAAGTCTTGAACCGATTTGACGAAGTGTAATAAGCTCGTCAGGTGAGAAATAACCGCGCTGTGCAAGCGTAGCATACAAAGCAGGAGCCGCATGCCCTTTTGAAAGAACAAATCTGTCACGCTTTGGATCTTTTGGATTGTTAGGGTCGATATTCATTTCTTTAAAATAAAGATATGTAAGTATCTCTGCTATTGAAAGCGATCCGCCCGGGTGACCTGCCTTTGCCGCGTGAACACCTTCTATAATTCCGATGCGCACTTTACAAGCAATTTCCTCTAATTGTTTTTGAGTTTTTGCGTCCATTTTTTATTTTCCTTTCGGTAAGATAATCTATAAAATTTGCTACTGCGCCGCTTTGAGCATCGCACACTACCGTAGTGGCCGCCGCCTTAACCTCATCAGGAGAATCAATAAGCGCCGCGCCTATATCGGCTGTTTTAATCATTTCAAGATCATTGTAATAATCGCCTATGGCAAAACAGCAGCCTTTTTTAATATTCAGCTTTTCGCAAAGTATTTTCAGCGTTGTTGCCTTAGACACATTTTTCGGCACATGCTCAAAATAATAACGGCGCCTGCCGTCTATTATAGCAGATGTGTCAACAAACTGTGAGTTGTGCTCAAACTGCGAAATTATATGCTTTACGGTTTTAGATTCATCTTCATTTGCAAAAAGATAAATAGCCTTGTTCCAATTATACTCTAAAGCCCTATCATAATCAAGCACAATTGCATCAAGATTTTCATAATTTTCGTGATCGACAGTCTCTTGACTTGCATTTAGCACAATAACATTTTTTCCGCTGTGCGCTTCAATACCGACCGTTTTGCACCCATCAATAACTGCTTTAACTATATGTCTGTCTTCGTTTGGTATAAAAATTTCAAACAAAGACTTATCATTTTTTATATCATATATCATACTTCCGTTAGCTACAATAGACGGCGCTATACAGTCAAGCTTGTCGGTAACAGTAGATATGGCGCCTGCCGTTCTGCCTGTTGCAAGACTGAATTTTCCGCCCTCGCTTACAAAGTATTTAATTTTTTCAATATTCTGCTGTGGCATAAAATCATTAATAAGCAAAGTTCCGTCTATGTCACAGGCTAACAAACATCCGTCAAATAAACCCATATCAGCCTCTGCAATCTTTCAAAAAATCGGTAAAATATTTAGGTAAATCACTTGTAAATTCCATATATTTGTGCGTTGTGGGGTGAATAAATCCGATTTTGCGCGCGTGTAAGCATTGACCGCCTAATTTTGTTATAACATTACGCGGACCATAGACATCATCACCTGCGACAGGGTGGCCTATTGATGCCATATGCACCCTTATCTGATGCGTTCTGCCTGTTTCAAGCCGCAACTTTACATATGTAAAACCGTTCAACCGTTCTAAAACAGTATAATGTGTAACTGCTGCCTTTCCATCTGATACGACAGCCATCTGTTTGCGCTTTATAGGGTGTCTGCCTATAGGTGCATCTATTTTACCGCTATCATTTTTTATATTGCCGTAAACTATGGCTTCATACTCACGGGTGAGCGAATGTTCCTTTATTTGCTCTGCCAAAAAGTTATGAGCGTTATCATTTTTTGCTATAAGCAAAAGTCCGCTTGTATTTTTATCTATGCGGTGTAAAATACCCGGCCGCATTACACCGTTTATACCTGAAAGGCTATCGCCGCAATGATAAAGAATTGCGTTTACAAGCGTGCCCGAATAATTGCCTGCCGCAGGGTGAACCACCATATTTTTTGGTTTGTTTACCACTAAAATATCAGCATCTTCATAAACTATGTCAATAGGAATATTTTCAGGCCTTGCTATATATTCCTCTGCATCGGGGATTGTTATATCTACACGGTCACCAAATTTCAGCTTTGTGTTTTTAGTAGTTGGGTTTCCGTTTACGGTGACACAGCCATCGGCTATAAGTTTGGCTGAATATGAGCGCGTTATATCTGATTTTTCTGCCACATACACATCAAGACGGCGGCTTTCGCCGTCGTCAAAAATACAGTTAATCTTTTCCATTGTCTTGCAATTGCTGTTGCTGTGCTAAACTTTCTTGCAACGCATTGTGCTTCTGTATATTCTCATCTATAATACCTTTTATAAAATAAAACAGTAAAAGACCTGCACCTACAACAATTGAACAGTCTGCAATGTTAAACACAGGAAATGTTGGCATAAACTCAAAATGCAAAAAGTCTATTACATTACCGCCGTTGAATATACGGTCAATCATATTGCCAATACCGCCCGAAAGCACAAGTATTATAGCCCAAAACATTAACTTATCTTTTGTACCGTACTTAAGCAGCAAAGCTATGCACACCAGCATTATAACAATAGTAACAGACAATAACAGCCATGTATAACCGCCCAGCATACCCCACGCGCCGCCGTCATTATTGATATAAGTTATATCTAACAACCCAGGCAAAAATTTGTAAGATTTTGCCATTTCAAAATGTGTTGAAACATAAACTTTAGTAAACTGATCGCCTGCTAAAACCAATATGCCTGTTATTGCGGCTAAAATATATGATAACAATTATGTCACTCCTTAATCAAGGTCTGAAACTTCATCATCTTCGGCATCAAGGTCAAATTCATCTGAATTTATAACAAAACCTGTCTGCGAAGTTTTAGCAGCAAAATTAGATGATGTTTCTTCTTTTTCTTCAGCCTTTTCTTGAACTGCAGCCTCTTGCTGATTGTTTTCTTTATTTAAAAGTTCTTTTATATCAGAGTCAGTGTCAAAAGACATTGAAACAGCAGCCGCAATCTCGGCCGGGTCGCTGGGTACTGTGTCAGGAAGATTTGATAACAATTCAAGATGCTCTTTGTATTTGTTTGTAACATCTGCTTTAAACGCTGCAATCTCTATCTTCATTTTATCAAACAGCAACTGTTGACGATCAATACAGCTTTGTGTTGCCTTTTCAACCGCTGCCCTTTTTTCTTCTGCTGCTGAAATAATTTTTTCAATATCATTTTGCAAAGCAGTCTTGCGTTCACCCGCTTTTTTATCAAAAGCAGAAGTGAGTTCGCGTTCTTGCACGGTGATCTTTTGAATACTCTGTTCTGCAGATGATATAATTTCAGCGCTCTTGCTCTTTGCCTCTTCAACTATTTGGTCGGCAAACTTTTGTGCGCTTATAAGTATATTCTGTATATTGCCCTGTGAACTTTTATAATCTTCAACCTCTTCTTTAAGTTGAGTAATTTTAGCATTCATTTCTCGAAGCGTGCGCTCAAACTGCTCGTAATCGGCCTCAATCTTATCAAGAAGAATGTCAACCTCCTCTTGCTTATAGCCGCTCATTGACCTTGAAAATCTTACATTTCTGATTTCATTTGCACTTAGCATAATATATTTTGCCTCCCTATAATAACTACTATTTATACATATTATATTTTAAAATAATTCTGCCTTTTTTAGAGTGTTCTTCGCAACCGGTGATTTCAAATTTACCCTTTTGTCTTACGGTAACTATACTGCCCGTCATCACACTATGTGTTACTTTTGCACAGCAAACCGAATTTACAAAAACTAAACCGTCGGCAATTTTTTCTGCCGCATCTTTGCGCGAAAACCCGCATAAAGCCGCTACTATGCAATCAAGCCGTGTTGATGCCACAGTTGTAGTAAAAGATTCTTTTTTACCAAGGGTTGGCAACGAACCGCAAAAGCCCTCAGTTACGGCAACACCGACTCTGCCTATCTTGCTTATCTGTGAAGACACAAAATTTGATACATCTTTTAAAATAAACACAACTGCCCTGCCATCTTCAACCAGAATATCGCCTACAGTTTCTCTGGCAATGCCAAGTGCCATAAGCGCCCCTAAAAAATCTCTGTGAGTTAATTTATCACATTTGCGATATGTAAAGGTAAAAGCAGTTATGGGATACACGGGGTCTTCACACCAGTCGGGCAAAACGCAAAGCACTGTGCGCTCGGCTCCTTCATATCCGCCGTAAAGCCTATAACTTTCGCCGTCTTTAAACTGTTTTACAACAACTGCCGCTTCGCTTGGGGTTAAAAAACCTAAAAATTTAGGGGTAGATGTTTTTTCACAAAGGTATTTTAAATCAAGAATTCTGGCAGGTAAAAGTTCACTGTCCATTAAAAGTAAATTTTACCGTCTTCAAAATCTTCGAGCATAAGTTCGCCCATAACATCTACACCGCGAGCCACAATTATAAAGGTGTTTTTTGCTACCTTGCGCATATTGCCGCCGTTAGCATATGCAACACCGCTTAAAAAGTCAACTACTCGGCGGGTAATTTCGCGCGGGGTTTCCTCAAGATTAAGTACAACTGTTTTACCTTCGTTAAGATGGTCAGCAATTGTAGTTACCTCATCAAAGCGGTCGGGTTTTACAAGTACCACCTGCAAAGCGCCCTGCGCCTGTGAATAATTTATTGTTTTTGATTTTATAATTTTAGGTGTAGATTCTGATTTTTTGTGAGAAAATGTGTTTTCTTCTACTGCTTGGCTTTTTGAAACCCTATCTTCCTTTTCGACAACCTCGTCTTCAAATTCATCCTCATCAGGTATAGTCATAATGTTTTTAATGCTGTCCCAAAGTCCCATAAATACAATTTCCTTCCTTTTATTATTATAAAGTATAATTTCGTCTGCCAAAAAGCGCTGTACCCAGTCGCACCATATTGGCGCCCTCGCTTATAGCGATTTCATAGTCATCAGACATTCCCATAGACAAAATATCCATACTACTATTATCTATTTTTTTACTGCCAATGTCAATAAACAGTTTTTTCATTTTTGCAAAATAAGGCCGATTTTGTTCAGGATTTTCGCAAATTGGCGGAATAGCCATAAGTCCTTTAATTTTTATGCCCTCAAGTTTTGATATTTCTTCTACCGCTTCGCACGCATTTTCATATTCAAAACCGGATTTGCTATCTTCATTACCTATGTTTATTTCAAGCAGAATATCAATAGTTTTATTGCGTTTTACCGCTTGCTTTGAAATTTCTTTAGCCAAGTGATACGAATCAACCGAATGTATAAGTTCTACGCGGTCTATTATATCTTTGACCTTATTGGTTTGAAGATGACCGATAAAATGCTTATGCACGGGTAAATATTCTTCATATTTAGATAAAAATTCTTGCACACGATTTTCGCCTATATAACGAATTCCCGAAAAAATCGCATGATTTATAACTGATACATCTACCGTTTTAGTAGCGGCAAGCAGGATTATATCTTCGGGTTTTCTGCCTGATTTTTCTGCTGCATAGGCAATATTTTGTGTAATTGTTTTATAATTTTCATTAAATATTTCAATCGACGATTTTTCCATCATAAAGCCTCTTTCCTTTGACTACTACATCGTCATAAAGCCGCAGCACATCATCATTGCTTGTTTGCTGCTCACAGATGATATACTCATCGGTGCTGTAAATTACATTTACGGTTACAAATTTAAGAGTTGCACCCGAGCGCACAAAAACACCTGTCTTGCCGTCTTGAACACGAAGCGCTTTTTTAGGCAATTTAAGGCCTGAATATGTGCTTTTAATTATTGTCATATTACCTTTTCGCATAGAGGCAAGCTCACTGTTCATTTGCTGACACGAAAGGATTAAAACCACGCTGTCATCACTTTTAGATGTATTGATTTTTTCTACGGTAACATTAAGTTCGGGGTTAGATTTTAACGAGGTTTTTACTGTAAGTGTATCACCCGTTTTATACTGCATTGAATCTTCAATACTGACCTTTGCCGCAATATACCAAACATAACCCGAAACTATTTTACCGACTGCGTTTTCGTTTATTTCTTCGGCTTTTAGCGAATCAAGAAACTCTGGGGTAATATTATCTATATCATCGCATGACAGTAAATTTTCATAACCGTCAATACTCGACACAAAATATCCTGAAGTGTCTGTGGTGATATAACCCACCGCCTGCGGTAATGATGCACTAAGCGTATCAAGTTCTGTGTTTAACTCTGCAAGGCGTGCCGAAAAATCGGTCTGTTCACCTGTTATCATCTGCCTGCGGCTCATATTGGTAAGAAGCTCTAAAGAATATTCGTCAATAGATGAATATTTTCTTGTAGCACATTCACGAACTAAAGAGTTAAGCGAATTTGTTACCTTTGTATTAACAAGCGAAATGTCAGCCGCCTCGACATCATTATAGCTTTGCATTTCCTCAATGTCGGCAATTTGCGATTTTAGCTGTTCTATACGGTTTATCGTAACCGATGCTTCGGCATCTGAATAAATATTTGCAATAACTCCGTTTTTTGCAACGCGTTCACCACTATCAAGCACAAAATGTAATGTGCCTGAAGTATCAGATGCAATAATTTTTTCTTCTCTGATAATGATTCCTGTTATATTAAAGCCGTTTACAGCGGTATAATATTCGGCGCTTGCGGTAGTAATCGGTTTATAAGCAGAGGAATATATCTGGTG
>JBJFGD010000146.1:8200-13480 GCA_051892355.1 Acutalibacteraceae bacterium
TGAAATAGTCAAAAAATTCTTTATGACCTATTGCTTGAACAGCGCCGCCGCCAAGATTTTTTTGGTAAGCCGCCCGCGCCTCGTCAAGCAGACCGCAGTCAAGCATTATATCAACACGTCGGTTTATTCGCTCATAAAGCAACTCTCGGTCACGATATGTTATGCCAATCAAAACAGAGTTATACGGTGATTCGTTTTTTACCGACTGCTCATCTTGAAAGCTTTTTGTATTGCCTGTACTTTCATAAATTTCAAAAGCGCGTATTATTCGCCGCTTGTCATTTTGGTGTAGTTTTAATGCCGTAACACTATCAATTTGATGCAAGCGTTCAAGCATTTTTTCTGCACCGACACGGTCAAATTCTTCTGTAATACGAGAGCGCAGTTCATGATCAGTTTCATTTTCGGCAAATTCAATATTATTAACTAACGAATTTATATAAAGCCCTGTACCGCCCACTATTATAGGCGTTTTATTTTTTGATGCAATTTCGGCAATTTTTTGTCTTGCCGCTTTGACATAATCCGCAACGGTATAGGTGCTGCCATAGTCAAGAAATTCTACCAAATGATGTGGCACGCCCTGCATTTCAGATACATTAGGCGCGGCAGATGCAATATGCATATCGCGGTAGATTTGCATAGAATCGGCAGAAATTACCTCACCGCTAAAATACTTAGCCAATGCAATGCCAAGCTCGGTTTTACCCGATGCGGTAGGCCCCACCACACAAATTATATTTTGTTTTTTCATTGTATTCTACCAAAATATTTTTCAAGCTGTGATTTTTTTATTTCAAAAGCCACAGGTCTGCCGTGCGGGCAATACATAACATTACTGTCATTTAAAACCTTTACTGCAAGACTTAACATTTCGGTA
Organism: Acutalibacteraceae bacterium; assembly: GCA_051892355.1. GTDB lineage: Bacteria > Bacillota > Clostridia > Oscillospirales > Acutalibacteraceae > UBA737. Next base: position 9,081 of record JBJFGD010000146.1, read on the forward strand.
TCTGATGTAATATAACCCGCTTTAATTGCCGCTTTACATGCTACAGTATGCAATATATCATCTGCCCTTTCAAGCTGAACATTACCGCGCTTTGCAAGGCTTTCTGCGGCCTCTGTAATAATGCTTTCGGTGTCTTCGCCTTTCAAAATTGCAGGAACCGCACGCACCATTATTGTTTCATTTCCGAAATCCTCAATTTCAAATCCGTAGTCGCAAAGCATTGACAGATTATTTATAACCGCCGTATATTCATCGCCTATAAGCTTTACCGTAACAGGAACAAGAAGCACCTGCGTTTCAACGCGTTTAGTATTTTTAATTTGATTAAAAAGTATGCGCTCATGCGCGGCATGCTTATCTATCAAAAATATGCTCTCACCTTTTTGAACCGCTATATAGGTATTAAAGGCTTCGCCTATCAGTTTTATTTCTTCTTTAGGTGAATATTCTTTTTCTTGTTTTTTCGCTGTTTCTTGCGGTTGATGATTTTCTTGCTTTATTTCAGGCGTGTGCTCAAGTTCTGTTTCATCAACAGATATTAAAACCTCTTTTTTTACGGGAATTTTAGGTTTGAATTCTTCACGCAAGAAGAAGGGTGTATTATCTGATTTAAGACGGGTAGGCTCGGTTTTAGGCGGTGTTATGGGTATACTATTAACTTGTTTTTCTTGAGTGGGTAACTTCACCGCAGTTTGACGGTACTGCTGTGAATCCATATGCAAAAAGGTGTTCTTTTTAGGTGTTGTTAAGGTGATTTCAGGTCGTGTATCGCCCGAAAGTATTGCATTTTTTACCGCATTATAAACAGCGGTAAAAACCCGCTTTTCGTCTGAAAAACGCACCTGTGTTTTTGCAGGGTGAACATTTACATCTACCGCTTCAAACGGCATTTTTACACACAGCACAAATACAGGAAATTTGCCCACCATAGAACTGTTTTTATATGCCTGTTCAGCCGCCGCCGTAACGGTGCCCGACTGTACATATCTGCCATTTAAAAATGTAAACTGATATGCGCGTGAAGCACGGCAAAACAGCGGTTTGCAAACAAGCCCGCTAACAGTAACACCCTCAAGATTTAGGTCGACACCAATCAGTGTATTTGAAATTTCACGGCCTAAAACACTGTAAGCTGCAGAAGCAAGCTTTCCGTCGCCTGAAGTTGCAAGTGTTTGTTTTCCGTCACGAATAAGTTTAAAAGAAATTTCGGGGTGAGCAAGAGCTAATCGCTCTACTATAGCCGATACGGTAGTGCCTTCTGAAACATCTTTTTTCAAAAATTTCATTCGTGCGGGTGTGTTGTAAAAAAGGTCGCGCACTATAAGTGTGGTGCCGTCAGGGCAACCCACCTCTTCGTTTAAAATTTCTTCTCCGCCCTCAATTTTGTAATGTGTACCGAAGTCCTGTGACTCGGTTTTTGTAAAAAGCTCTACGCGCGACACGGCGCAAGTAGCCGCTAATGCCTCGCCGCGAAAACCGAGTGTTGAAATGCGGTCAAGATCGGGCGCGTTAGATATTTTACTTGTAGCATGGCGCAAAAACGCCTTTGGCACATCTTCACTTGATATACCGCAACCGTCATCGGTTATGCGTATATATGTAATGCCGCCTCGCTGAATTTCAACTGTAATGTGTGCAGAACCTGCGTCTATTGAATTTTCAATAGCTTCTTTTACTATTGATGCAGGGCGTTCTACAACCTCACCTGCGGCAATAAGTTCTGCAATAGATTTTGGCAATACATTGATTTTAGGCATTTTTTCGCCTCCTTTTTTAAATTGATTTTGCTTTATTTGCTAAATCAAAAAGTATTCCCATAGCTTCAATGGGGGTAAGAGTATTTACATCAACCGCTTGCAGTTCGCGCAGTATATCGGTAGCGCCCTGCATTTCAAGCGACACCTGGTCTGTAGCGGTATCAACTGTTTTGTATGTAACAATTCCGCTTTCAAGAGTCTGCTTTAAAATTTGCTTTGCGCGGTTGATTATGGTGTTGGGTATTCCGCCAAGCTTTGCTACCTCAATTCCGTAGCTGTCATCGGCCCCGCCGCGCACTATGCGGCGTAAAAATATAATATCATCGCCGCGTTTTTTAACGGCAATATTATAATTTTTTATGCCGTCAAGTTCATTTTCCATTTCTGTAAGCTCATGATAATGTGTTGCAAACAGTGTTTTTGCGCCAAGCTTGCGTTTGTCTGCAACATATTCAAGCACAGCCTTTGCTATTGACATTCCGTCAAAGGTTGAAGTACCTCTGCCTATTTCATCAATGATAAGCAGGCTGTTTTTAGTAGCGTTTTTAAGAATATGCGCCATTTCGCTCATCTCTACCATAAATGTAGACTGCCCCGAAGCCAAATCGTCTGACGCACCTACACGGGTAAATATAGCATCGGTTATGCCTATTTCTGCCATTTGAGCCGGCACAAACGAACCAATTTGAGCCATAAGTGTAATAATTGCCACCTGCCGCATATATGTAGATTTACCTGCCATATTAGGGCCTGTAATAATTGCACAGCGGTCAGATGCCGAATCTAAATATGTATCATTAGAAACAAACGGCGATTTTAAAAGTTTTTCTACAACGGGGTGTCTGCCGCCCTTTATGCTAATAACACCGCTGTCATTTACAAGCGGTCGGCAATAATTGTTTTCAACAGCGACTTGTGAAAGCGAACACATAACATCAAGCCGTGCTATAGCCGCAGCAGTAACGCACACTCTTGACGCGGCATTAGCTACCGTTTCGCGTATACCGTTAAATATTTCATATTCAAGCTGAAATGCTCTTTCTTTTGCGGTAAGAAGTCGATTTTCAAGTTGTTTTAGTTCATCGGTTATAAATCGCTCACAGTTGGTAAGCGTTTGCTTTCTGACATAGTCAGCAGGCACTTTATCAAGAAAAGAATTTGTAACTTCGATATAATAACCAAAAACCTTATTATAACGCACACGCAGATTTTTAATGCCTGTACGCTCGCGTTCACGCGCTTCAATTGCCGCAAGGTGCGAGGTGCCGCCCTCCATATCATCACGGAGAATATCAACCTGTTCGTTAAAACCTTTTTTGATTATTTTGCCCTCACGCACTGTGGCGGGTGCATCTTCATTTATAGCGGCATCTATAAGCTCAACAATTTCATCAAGCGTGTCAATATCATTATAAATGCCTTTAAGCATTTTGCAGTTTGCGCCGGACAAAAGTTGTTTTATATACGGAAAACGGTGTGCTGTGGCAGCAAGCCCCAAAAGTTCTTTAGCAGTAGCAGTGCCGTAAACAATTTTAGTCATCATACGCTCAATATCGCGTATGCCGCTCATATATTCTTGTGCCTCACCGCGCATAACCGTATCTGAACAAAGTTCTTCGACAGCATTTTGCCGCAATGTTATTTCAGGTATTGAGCATAACGGATGTAAAACAAATGAGCGCATAAGGCGCTTGCCCATAGCGGTTTTGGTTTTGTCAAGCGTGCCCAGCAGCGAACCTCGCTTTGATTTAGTGCGCATGGTTTCGCACAGTTCAAGATTTCGCACGGCGGTAATATCAAGCTGCATAAACTGTGTAGATGTATAAACATTTACATTTTTTATTGCTATTGTGCCTGTTTTTCCGTTTTCGTGCAGATAATCAATAACCGCACCGAGCACACTTTGCAACACACTGCCCTGCTCTATACCAATATTTTCGGGGCTTAATATGTCAAAATTTTTACAAAACAGTTCTTCGGTAACTTTACAGTCAAAACACTTTTGATCGCGAACGGTTACCGTGCCGCTGTATTTTTCTTCTAAAAAATCTTTGATGCTTTCACAAAATACAGCTTCAATCAAAAGTTCGCTTGGGGCAAATCGCATTACCTCATTATAAAATTGATCGTACATATCGTCGCCTGAAATTTCGGTAGCATGCGCTTCACCGGTAGAAACATCGGTAAAACAAATACCGATTTTACCGTCAAAAAGATATACTGCCGCAAGATAGTTGTTGCGTGCTTCATCAAGCATTTCACCCTCAATTACAGTACCGGGGGTGATAATTCTTACTATATCGCGTTTAACTATACCCTTTGCAGTAGCAGGGTCTTCGACCTGTTCACAAATAGCAACTTTATATCCCTTTTCGACAAGGCGTGATATATAGCCTTCGCAACTGTGATACGGTACACCGCACATAGGCGCGCGCTCATCAAGACCGCAATCTCTACCTGTTAAGGTGAGTTCAAGTTCTTCAGAGCCTATCTTGGCATCTTCAAAAAACATTTCATAAAAATCACCTAAACGGTAGAAAATGATGCAGTCTTTATTTTGCTCTTTAATTTCCATATATTGGCGCATCATCGGCGACAATTCTGCCATGGTTTCGGTCCCCTTTGGTTAAAAATTTACAATCT
>JBJFGD010000147.1:0-3262 GCA_051892355.1 Acutalibacteraceae bacterium
GATACACAAGCGATCACGGCGAATTTTTTATAGTAAAGAGTGAGCACGGTTTAGGTGTTGTATCGGGCGAATGTGGAGAGCGTTTTCAACTTACGGTTTACCGCCAAGATTTTTCTACCCCCGACTGGCTTAAGGGCGGTATAATTTATCAGATTTTTCCTGATAGGTTTTATAATTCCGGTAAAACGAAAAACAATGTACCTAATGACCGATTTATATGTGAAGATTGGAAAAAACAACCCGAATACCGACAAAACAACGGTGTATGTTCGTTAGGTAACGACTATTACGGCGGCGACCTTTTAGGTATTGAACAGAAATTGCCGTATCTTAAAGGTTTAGGTGTGACTTGTATATATTTAAACCCTATATTTGAAGCACATTCAAACCATCGCTATAACACGGCAAATTATGAAAAAATAGACAGTCTTTTAGGTGATGAAAAAGACCTCGAACATCTTTGCCGTGCGGCTGAAAAGTCGGGTATAAAAATTATACTTGACGGTGTTTTTTCACACACGGGCGATGATAGCATTTATTTTAACCGCACAGGTCGCTACGGTGACGGCGGCGCATACCGAGATTATAATTCGCCGTATCACGAGTGGTTCAAGTTTTATGATTATCCAAACGGCTATGAATCTTGGTGGGGTATAAAAACCTTGCCTGAAACCAATGAAGATAATAACTCTTTCACCGATTATATTACGGGGGAAAACGGAATTTTGCGTAAATATCTAAAAATGGGCATTGGCGGTTGGCGGCTTGATGTTGCTGATGAACTGCCCGATAATTTTTTGGATAAGTTGCGTATGGCCGTAAAAACCGAAAATCCCGATGCGTATATTTTAGGCGAAGTTTGGGAAGACGCCAGCAATAAAATAAGTTATGGTGCGCGCCGCAAATTTTTGCGAGGCAGTCAGCTTGACAGTGTTATGAATTACCCCTTTGCAAATGCGATTTTAAACTTTATAAAATCAGGCGACGGCGACCTTTTGAGCGAAACGGTACATACAGTGCTTGAAAACTATCCTAAATGCTCGGTTGATACACTTATGAACCATTTGGGTACGCATGACACTGCCCGTATGCTTACGGTTTTAGGCAAAGAAGATGACTTTATAGGTGACCGTAAGTGGCAAGCAGAGCAAAAACTGTCGGAATATGAATATAATTTAGGTGTGAAAAGACTTAAAGCGGCAGCGATTATTCAGTATACGCTTCCCGGTGTTCCTTCAATTTTTTACGGTGATGAGGCAGGAATGCAAGGTTTTGGCGACCCGTTTTGTCGCGCGACATACCCGTGGGGTAATGAAAATCAAGACCTTATAGAGTTTTATAAAGCTTTAGGTGCAGTAAGAAGTAAATGCAAAGCATTTACAGACGGCGATTTTTATACCTTGTTTGCTGATACAGATGCTATAGCCTATACGCGTAAAAACGAAGGCGGCAGTGCGTTTGTCGCTGTAAACCGTGGCAAAGATATATTTTGTATTACAGTGCCTGATGATTTTAAAAACTGTAAAAAATTCTTTGGTAAAGCGTGCAACGACGGCAAAGTGCATTTAGGTGAATATGAGTTTTGCATAATTTATAAATAAAAGCTAAATTAGTTATTTTTAAAAATATATTGTTTTATTCATATTTTAATGTTATAATATTTTACACAGAATAAAACTATGGAGGATAAGTATGGCTAAAATTATAATTTCAAGTGACAGTACTTGTGATTTAAGCGCAGAACTTAAAGAAAGATACGGCGTAAAAATTTTACCGTTGGGCGTAACTCTTGGTACTAATGTTTACCGTGACGGTTTTGATATTACCCCCGATGATATTTATGCTCACTATGATAAAACGGGCGAGTTGCCTAAAACAACAGCCGCCAATGTAGGCGAGTGTACCGATCATTTTGCTGAACTTACCAAGAATGGCGATGCGGTAATACATTTCACTATTAGTTCAAAAATGTCATCTACATATAACAACGCCTGCATTGCTGCAAGTGAATTTGAAAATGTTTATGTTGTAGACACTCTAAATCTTTCAACAGGCGGCGGTCTTTTGGTTGTAGCCGCTGCCGAAATGGCAAAAGACGGTATGGAGCCTGTTGCTATTGTTGAACAGCTTGAAAAACTAAAACCTTGTGTTGATGTGTCATTTGTTATTGATAACCTTGAATACCTTTATAAGGGCGGCAGATGTTCGGCGCTTGCTATGATGGGCGCTAATCTGATTAAATTAAAGCCTTGCATTGAGGTTAAAAACGGCGTTATGGGCGTTGGTAAAAAATATCGCGGTACATTCAACAAGGTTGTTGAAGAATATGTAGAAGAGCGTTTGCAAAATGTTGATGATATTGACACTTCGCGTGTGTTTGTAACCCACGCAGGTTGCGACCTTGAACTTATGGAAGCGGTTGTAAATAAGGTTAAAGAAAAAGGCATTTTCAAAGAGGTTTTCTTTACCCGTGCAGGCTGCACAGTGTCATCTCACTGCGGCGCAAACACAATGGGTGTGCTGTTTATTCGCAAATCACCGATTGCGTAAAATTGCATACAATAAAGCAGGGGCGCAAAAAAGGATATCCTGCTTTATCGGCGGTAGCAATTTGCTATCTTTAAACTACCGATAGTTGCCCCTTTAATATATAAAAAGTCCGGTTAAAGCCGGACTTTTTTAATATATTTATTAATCAAATACATTATTTAATTGCATTGCGGTATTTAAGCGGTGTGCAGCCAACCTCTTTTTTAAATGCACGGCAAAAATAGCTGGTATCGTTAAAACCTATTTCCTCGCTTATTTCATTTACCTTTTTATCTGTTGTTCTTAAAAGATGTTTTGCTTCTTTTATTCTTAGTTCTAAAATATATTTTCCTATTCCTATACCTTTATAGCTTGAAAAAAGGTGCGAGAGATAATATTTGCTTACAAAACAGTTGGCGGCAATATTATCTAAAGATAAATCGCCTGAAAGATTATTATTAATATAGTCAATCGCCATATTGAGTACCTTATTGTTGTAGTATGGCTTTATTGGGTTTTCATCGGCTAAAATTACTCTGATTATATACATAAGGGCGGTACGGGCAAGTTCTTTTAAAATTTCTGCGTAATATCTTTCTTTTGAATTTATTTCGGATAGCATACGGCAGAATATTTGGTTGAGAACATCAAAGGTTTTGCCTGAAGAATAAACGCATTTATAATCTTTAGGTATAATGCAATTTTTCGGCATATTGGTAATTTCAAATCGATC
>JBJFGD010000148.1:0-3262 GCA_051892355.1 Acutalibacteraceae bacterium
AACCTTCATTGAAAGGCACATTCCAACACCTGCAATAAGTGAAGACACTATACCTAAGGTATAAGTGAAAACTGTTGCGGGCATTTTTGCCTTTGCATCTAACTTGCGAAGAGCGACTACCTTTGAGGTATCCTTCGGCGCGTATTCGTTTGCTAACTGTTCTGCGTAAATTTTGTCTGTGTTCATAGCTGATAGCCTCCTTAATTTGATGATAGGATTTTATCAAATAAAAAAGCAAAACGAAACAACACATAAAGCAAATTGTGTTGTATTTAAGAAAATTATACTAAAAATAAGTGTTTCATATTTTTTGTCGATATTATACATTAATATTTGCTTTAACTTTATTATTGACAATATTATTTTACAGTAGTAAACTTAATTTAATTAATATGAATTATAATGTATGAAAGGTAATACAAGTAGGTGTCAAAATGAAGCGTTTATTTCAATTTATAACTTCTCCTAAAATACTTATCAGTGTTGCCGTTTTGATAGGTGCTTTTGTATTATGGTTTGCAATTCGTAAGGCAAATAAACATTATTTGGCAGCAGGTAAGGCAAAAGGGGAAAAAGCCACAATAGTGCGTGTCAGTTCAGGAATACTGCGCTTTTTAATAATAGCAGGAACGCTGTTAACTGTATTGCAGATAAACGGTGTTAATGTTACATCGGCAATTGCCGGTTTGGGGCTTTTAAGTGCGATAGTAGGTCTTGCGCTTCAAGATGCTCTTAAAGATATAGTTATGGGTATACATATTATCAGCGACCATTTCTTTGCTGTTGGTGATGTTGTAAAATATCAGAACATTGAGGGTGTAGTAATTGGATTTACTATAAAGACAACTACTATACGCAATATTTACGATCAGACAATTACCACTGTATGCAACCGTAATATTTCTGAAATTACAAAAATGCCTAAATCGGCGCAGGTTGATATTGATTTGCCGATTTCATATACTGAAAATCCTCAAAAAATACATGCATTGCTAAAAAAACTTTGCTTGCAGATAGATGCTGTTGACGGTATTGACAGTTGTGTGTATAAAGGAACACAGGAATTTACAGATTCTGCTGTTATTTATAAAATCCGCTTTTTCTGCCTTCCTGAAGAAAAGCCCGAAAAGACCCGAAACGCACTTGGTATAATACAAAACGGACTTCAAGATGCAAATGTGCGTATTCCGTTTAATCAGCTTGATATTCACCATATACAGTAATAAAAACTTATTAATATAACAAACACCGCCTATATTAATATAGGCGGTATTTTATTAGAATTATTAATTACTTATCTAACGGTTTCATCGTGGGGAAGCAGATTACCTCTCTGATGCTGTCAGATCCGGTAAGCAGCATTACGGTGCGGTCAATGCCCATACCCATACCGCCTGTTGGCGGCATACCGTATTCCATAGCGGTGAGAAAATCTTCATCAAGCATTTCTGCCTCATCGTCACCGCGTTCGCGAAGTTCTAACTGCTTTTCAAAGCGTTCACGCTGAACAATTGGGTCATTGAGCTCTGAATAAGCATTTGCCATTTCACAGCGGCATACAAAAAGTTCAAATCGCTCTGTAAGGCGCGGGTCTGCAGGGGAAGCCTTTGTAAGCGGAGAAACTTCAACAGGGTACATTGTAATAAATGTAGGCTGAATAAGCTTTTCTTCAACTTTTTGGTCGAAACAAGCATAAAGAGCGTTGCCCCAAGTTTTGTCTGCAGTGTCAGCAAGCTCAACGCCTATGCTTTGAGCCGCAATTACCGCCTCGGCATCGTCGGTAATAGCACTAAAGTCAATACCTGCATATTCTTTAACAGCATCAACCATTGTAAGACGGCGCCAACCGGGTGTAAGGTCGATTTTTTCGCCCAGCCATTCAACTTCATAAGTGCCCAGAATTTCCTTTGCGGCGCCCGAGATAATGCCCTCGGCAATATCCATCATATCGTGGAAATCAGCATAAGACTGGTAAAGCTCAACAGTGGTGAATTCGGGGTTGTGCTTTGGGTCCATACCTTCGTTGCGGAAAATTCTGCCTATTTCATAAACACGCTCCATACCGCCGACTATAAGCCGCTTTAGCGGAAGCTCGGTGGCTATGCGCATATACATAGGAATATTAAGTGTATTATGATGTGTAACAAACGGGCGTGCAGCAGCACCGCCAACTATTGTATTAAGTACGGGGGTTTCAACCTCGATATAGTTCATATCGTCAAGATATTTACGCATAAATTTTATGAACTGTGCACGAATAGCAAAGTTGCGTTTTACATTTGGGTTCATAATAAGGTCAACATAGCGCTGACGAAAACGAAGGTCACTGTCGGTAAGACCGTGAAATTTTTCAGGCAATGGCAAAAGTGATTTTGCCAGAATTTCGATATGGCTTGCATGAATCGAAATTTCTTCTGTTTGTGTTTTAAATACAAAACCTTTAACGCCTATAATATCGCCAATATCCCATTTTTTAAATGCGGCGTATGTTTCTTCGCCGACATCGTCACGGCGAACATAAAGCTGAATATCACCCTCACCGTCACGCAATGTTACAAAACTTGCTTTACCCATAATTCTTCGAGTAATAATACGGCCTGCAACGCTAACGGTTTTGCCTTCAAAACTGTCATAATCGCCTTTAATTTGCATTGAATGTGAATCAACATCATATTTGGTTTTTATAAACGGGTCGTTGCCGTTTTCTTTCATAGCGGAAAGTTTATCACGGCGAACCTGTAAAATTTCGCTTAACTCTCTGTCGGGTGTATTTTTATTATTTTCACTCATTTTGTAACATCCTTTCAATATTTTTATAGGATTATTAAAATTAAAAATAGGGGCAGCGTAAAGCCTACCCCCAAAATATTACTTTGAAATTCCTACAATTTTGAGTTTAATTTCACCGGCGGGTGCTTCTACAATTACAGTATCGTTCACCTTGTGGCCGATAAGTGCCTTGCCCACGGGGGATTCGTCAGAAATTTTGTTATTCATAGGGTCTGCTTCGGTAGAGCCAACAATATGATATTCAACTTCTTCGTCAAATTCTTCATCATAAACTTTAACTTTAACGCCTACCATAACAGTTTTTGCAGCGCCTTTTATATCTTTAATGACTTCAACATTTTTGAGCATAGCCTCAATTTCTACAATACGCGCTTCAATTTTAGCCTGTTCATTTTTAGCATCGTCATATTCACTGTTCTCGGAAAGGTCGCCGTAACCACGAGCTACTTTAATCTTTTCAGCAATGTCTTTA
>JBJFGD010000149.1:0-3236 GCA_051892355.1 Acutalibacteraceae bacterium
AAGAACAAGCCGAAAGTATTATAATATCTGCTAACAACCAAGCACTGTATAATGCGGTATGGCATTATAACAGCTGTGATATCGGTACCCGGCATGTATATGATGACGATAATGATTTGATTTGTAATATATGCGGTACAGGTAGAATAACGCCTGTTTGGGGCGATATTAGCGGCGATGGAAAAATAAACAATAAAGATTTAGGCTTGCTTATGCAGTATCTTAACGGCTGGGATGTCGAAATAATTGATACTGTTGCCGATGTCAATGATGACGGTAAAATTAATAACAAAGACTACGGTTTATTGATGCAGTTTATAAACGGTTGGGAACTTGAGATTAATTTTGTATAATTATAATGTTGAAGTATAAGGAAGGGCATTTAAAGTGAAAAAAATAATTGCATTTTGTTTATCAATAATATTGTTGTTGGCGGCATTTTCTGCCGCTGCGGTGTCTGCGGCTTCACAGCCTACCTTTATTGTAGGTGAGGCTCAGGGTGATGCAGGCGATACTGTTACAGTCGATGTATCGGTTGCCAAAAATTCGGGAATTGTAAGTATGAAACTTTTAATAGAATACGATTCTAACGCGCTGAAATTAACTTCTATTGAAGGCAAAGATTTTGACAATGTGGCTTTCAGCCCTCTTGAAAATAACCCTGTAATCGCAAATTGGATTGATACCATTCACCCAAATAACACAAAAAACGGTGTCGTTGCGCGCCTTACATTTAAGATACTCGACACCGCGCCTGAAGGCAAAACAAAACTCACACTTTCTTATGACCCCGAAGATGTTTTTGATTTGAATTTTAATAATGTTACCTTTGCTGTGCAAAACGGTTATGTTGATGTAAAAAATTCTAATGCAGATAAAAACACTGCTTCTTCAAATAATACACAGGTTTCAGACAGCAGTGATACAAACGGCACCGCTGACGGCAGTTCTGATACACCCGACACTACTTACAGTGAAATAGTTGAAAGATTTAAAAATTCAACTGTATCTAAAAATAATGATACCGGCAGTGAGACTCAAACCGAAGTTGATACCTCTGCCGATAATACCGACCAAAACGGTAATCAAGCCGTAATTTGGATAATTGTTATAGTTCTTGCGGCGGTTCTTGTTGCTGCTGTTGCGTTATTTGCAATAAAATCAAAAAAGTCAAAATCTGATAAATAGTACAAAAATTAAATCAGCGATAATCAAAAAAGATTATCGCTGATTTTTGTTACATATTATACAAGCCCTTCTTCATATTTTAATACAGGGATGAAAGAAGGGGTTTTATATGAAATACTTTATAATTACTAAAAAGCAGATAATGCTGTGTTTAAGTCTTGTGCTTGCCGTAACGGTTGCAGTGGTGGGTTCGGTAGTTACCTTTGCAAATTCAGACCGCAAACTGCCCATTTACTGTGTAGAATGTGATAAAAAGCAAATAGCCATCAGCTTTGATGCCGCTTGGGGCAATGATGACACCGAACAGTTAATAAATATACTTGCCGAATACGAAGTGCCCGCAACCTTTTTTGTAGTGGGCGCTTGGGTAGATAAATATCCCGAATCGGTAAAACAGTTAAGCGATGCAGGGCATCAGGTGCAAAACCACTCAAATACGCACCCTTATATGACAGGTCTTTCATCTGAACAGATAATAGATGAACTTGAATCTTGCAATAAAAAAATAGAAAATGTAACCGGCAAATGCCCAACACTTTTTCGCCCGCCATACGGCGACTATAATAACTGTGTTGTAGAAACGGCAGAAAGCATAGGTATGTACGCAATTCAGTGGGATGTTGACTCTCTTGACTGGAAAGACAACGCCACCCCAGACAGTATTTGTCAGCGTGTTACAAGTAAGGTAAAAAACGGCTCGATTGTGCTATTTCATAACGATGCCGACCACACACCCGAAGCATTGCCCACAATACTTAAATGCCTTAAAGACGAGGGATATGAGTTTGTGTTTATAAGCGACCTTATTTATAAAGATAATTACGAAATCAAGCACGACGGAACGCAGTGTAAACTTGAAAATAATTAAAATACATAGGGGAGGGTATTAAGTGCCCTCCCGAAATTTTTTTAAAAATAAACGGGAGGGGCTAAAACCCCTCCTTACAAAAATCAATATTTATCAACACAGAGAACCGTCCCCTGTGTTATGACAACGATTATCTTTCTCCTTGTTTAAACGAGTGATTTCTTTTGAAATTCAATATTCTTATTTTAAGTCGAGAGATATCTCGGCTTGGTTCAGTGCGCCTTTTTGTTGGCTTTTTCGGTTTTTGGTTTCACGCTAACCGTCCCCTGTGTTATTTCTAAAATCAAGAAAATCTATCAATGATTGAATTAATTGATAATATATGATATAATTAATTTATAAAATAGTGAAAGTGTGATAGAAATGGAAAGACAAAAGACCAAATGTTTAAAGTGCGGTCAAGACATTTATGAAGATATGAAAAATTGTCCTAATTGTAATGCAAGAAATACAAATTATACATATTTTTATTTAGGGCAACAAGCAATTAAAGTCAGTAAATCAACTTTTGCTTTTTTGATTGCTATTCCTTGTTTTTTTGTCTTACTGCTTGTAATTTTTGGTATAGACACACAATCAAAAATTGATAAAGAAAATGTATCAGGTCAAAATGTATTGTCAACAGAGATAAATTATATATCCTATGAAAAAGCATTCGACTATATAAAAAATGCCGAAGAAAATATAAAAAGGAACAACAAATATAATACTGATACAAACGAATATAATGAGAGTGCTTTTGAATTTATTTTAACTTCAGATGAGTATGCAGGATTATATTGTGCCTATTGGAGTGCTTTAACAGAAATAGGCGACCCAAAAGAGAATCGTTATGAAAAATCAATGTTGCGATGGCAAGTGGATTTTACAAATAGTGATTGGAAAGACCAATTAGTTAAAGCATATAATTCCAATGGAGAGCAAGCATTTTTTGACGAGGTATCAAAAATATATAATGAGCAAGCATTTCCAATCATTGAAAAGAAATGGAAAGAAAGTCAATAAATATAAATGGTTGTTGATAATGAGTTTTAAAAATCAAAAAACATTATCATATAAATGTTAATTAAAATATATTTATTACTTTTGTATCTAACGATGACTCTCTTGACTGGAAAGACAACGCCACACCCGATAGCATTTGTCAGCGTGTTACAAGTAAGGTAAAAAAACGGCTCGA
>JBJFGD010000150.1:0-3230 GCA_051892355.1 Acutalibacteraceae bacterium
TTAGCACCATCAGAACACAACATTTCAACTTATTTTTCATAAAACCCTCCATGTACTTAACATATTTATTATTTGAACGGTAATAATTATATTAAATATATCATATTAATATTTATTTGTCAATATATTAAAATGATATTGGGTGATTGCTTTGAATATTGAATTTAAAGACAACTATATAAAAATCGGATTAAAAATATCCTATTATAGAAAATTAAAATCGTTAACACAAGAACAACTTGCAGAAATATTGAATTGCGGTGTATCGTTTATTGGACAAATTGAAGCTCCAAATATTTATAAGGCTATTTCGCTTGATACTTTGTTTAAAATCGCGAAAGCATTAGAGATACCGCCATATAAATTGTTGTATTTTGAAGATTAATTCAACAATTAAAAGGAGTAGTTTCAAATTGAAACTACTCCTTTTGCTGTTGTTGTGTTTTTAATCGTAAATTTTAACAATTACTTCTTTGCCCATTTTTTCTTCAGGTAAATAGTAAACGGGTATATTCATAAGGTCGTCAAAACTCTCGGTCCATTCGGCGCCGCTTATTTCGGCGGTGCGTTTGCCTAAGCCTTTGTTTTCATAAATCAAAGTAACCTTTGAGTTTTTAACATTAACAGTTATTTCACCCTTTTGTGCAGGGAAATATGCGGCAGTTTGAATGCGAAGTCCGTTAAGGTCGGGGTAAATACCAAAGCCGTAACGCACGGTTTCTTTTACAAGCACTGCACCCGAACCTGTATGCCAGTCGCCCATCGACTCGCCGTCCATACCGTAGTCGGCATTTTCACAGTATGAGTTAGGCATTACAAAGGTAGACATTGTGCAATTGTCATGTGTGATAATTGCGGTGTTCAAAACTTCTTCCCAAGCGCGTTTGCTTTCGCCCATCTCAAAAAGTGCCATTGTGCCAAAAAGACTTGCGTGTGCATATGCACAAGAGTTTTCATAAGTGCCGGGAACAATTTCAGCAATTCGGCCTACACCCTTGCAATCTTTAGGGAACGGAATATCAAAGGTTTTTAGACCGTATTTAGAAGAAACCGCATCAACGCAGTTCATAATAGAAGCTTTAAGCGACGGGTCGCGCTTTAAGAATTTTGTGATAGCCCAAAACGCATTAGATGTAATGCTATATCTCGGCTTACCGTCAGGGTCGCACCAAGAACCAACCTTATAACTGATTTGGTCTCCCCAACCGTGAATGATTTTGCGCTCGCCTTTTTCGTTTGTAACAATAGCGTGCTCTTCAAGGCCTGCTTCAATGGCCTTTGCGGCATCGGCATATGTTTTGCAAAGGTCATCATACCCGCCGACTTTTGTAAGAATTTCTATCATTTCATGGCAGTTTTGATAAAATTGCAGCGTTGCCATAACCGTAACGCCCGAACCGTATTTTTCTTCGCCCTTTTCAATCGGAACACCAAGTCCGTCAAGGGCATCGTTCCAGTCGCCAAAAAGAACTCTTACACACCCTGTTTTATATTTGTGATCAACTTGAGACAGCAAATATCCCATTATTCTGATAAGGTGTTCGAGCACGCTGTCTTTTTCTTGGCTTCTTGCGGCACTTGTCCATACAGCATCATCAGGGGCTTCTATGTAGCCGCAAACTTCATCAAGTATTGAATAGTCGCCCGTATACGCTAAATATGTATAAACTGTCGAGATTATCCAAACGCCTTGGTCTATATATTTTTCAAGTGATACAGGCACCGGTGCTGTCGGGTCATCAGGTACAGTAAACATTCTGGGCGGACGGCCCGTTGTAAGTATGCAGTTTAGCGCATCAATAATTTTTTTGCGGCTAAGCTTTGGGTGCCACATAAGTGCGCCTTCAAGCTGTTGAAAAACATCGCGCACACCAAGATAAGCGCCTGCATAGTTTTTGCCGTGAGCGCAGATGGTAGTCTGCTTTTGCACACTGCGGAAAAACTTGTTAAATGTATCGGCGTTTACTCGGTTGGTGTTCCAATTGTCAAAACGCACCCGCATAGTGTCAAATGCATCTTTTTCTTGCGTTTCAACCTGCTCAAGTTCAGCATCAATCTTTGCTTTATCTATTTCAAGATTAAGATACTTTTCGATTTCGGCATCGGCATCGTTATAGCAAAGCACAAGCTCATAATCTATGCGAACACTATCCCCTGCGCCAGCACGCAAATGGAAAATATCTGATGCAACAGGTAAATCGGTGGTTGATGTGTTTTGCGCTTCCTTGTTGAAGCAGCCGCGGCGAAGTGATTCTGAATTAGCAATGCAAAGACCTTTTGAGCCTAAAAAGTCGCCTCTTGCGGTTGTGCTTGATTTCTTTATAAGCTCGCCCTCGGTTATCTTGTGGTTTATAACCAAAGATATCATTTCGCCAAAGACCAAACTTTTAAGAACAACTGTGCCATTATCATATCTTTTACCAAATTTACGAAGTCTGTCCCAAAACTTTTCATTTTCATCATAGCGCAAAAGTGCTTCCATAAAAGATGCAATATAAAACTCTTGCTCTTCACTTGAGGTGTTGATACCCATAAGTGAAAAATGAATATGTTTTTTGCTGTCAACATGAAGTCGCATAGCAAAAACAAACGGCTCACATTCTAAAATACAGTAAGCGTGCTTTAATGAATATACAATATAACGCGAAACATTATTTTCATTCAAACCGCGTGAAGCACCTGTGATAGAAATAGGTGTATAATCGTTTTCACCGTTTTTGATACCGCCGAAAAAGCTTACGGCAGATTCTTCACCGAAATTTGCGGTTTTGAAAATGGTAAGCTTGCTTTCAAGGGCATCAATAAAACCGGTTGAATGAAGCCAGACCATAAGACCGTCACTGTCATATGGGTATCTGCTATCACCTATGTCGCGTTTGCAGCAAACAATCTTGTCATAATCAAGAT
This sequence comes from Acutalibacteraceae bacterium, assembly GCA_051892355.1. Taxonomy (GTDB): domain Bacteria; phylum Bacillota; class Clostridia; order Oscillospirales; family Acutalibacteraceae; genus UBA737. The sequence goes on from JBJFGD010000150.1 coordinate 2,908, forward strand.
AAAAACTGTTTTGCGGCATTCTGTTGTTACCGTCTTTTTCAGCCTGCTTTATTTGTGCAAGCAAAGAAAGTATTGTGTTTTTGTCCATAACTTCCCCCAAAAATTTGATTTATTATTTATCTTTTTTTAATATATCATATAGTATGAATAAAATCAAGAAATTTGCTTGTTTTGTTCATAAGAATTGGTTATATCGGTTATCTCGTTTGTTAAAAATAAAAGCACCGTTATGTTTGGCAAAGCCATAAGCCCGTTAAGAATTTCGGCAATAACCCAAACCGCATCTGCACGGAATACTGCGGCCGGTATCATAGAAGCAACAA
>JBJFGD010000151.1:0-3229 GCA_051892355.1 Acutalibacteraceae bacterium
AATTCACTATATGAAGCAGAGCGTGATTATTCATCTGTTTTTTCTTTACCTAGAGATAATAAAAAAAGTGTTTACAAAGAGTATTCATATGAAAATTTGGTAAATAAACCGGATATGGTTTTAACTGTTCTCGGTGATAATGTTCCCGATAATCGCGCTGATATAGTAGCAGAAGCAAAGAAAAACGCCGCAGCTGTCGGCAAGGTTAATGATGACGGCAGCATATCTGTTTATGTGGATGATATTAAATCGGATGTTATTTTAGCTACAAAGGGATTAAGACACGGATTGAGAAGAACAAAAGCATTACAAGATAACTTTAATGTAAAAGTAACCTTGAGAGCGGGAGAAATTTTAAAAAATTCTATTCGTATAAATGATTTAATACCAACTAAAGAGAATGCTTATAGTTCATATGTTTTAATTGGCGTGGCAAAAGACATAGAAGGCAATTTATATATTGTACAATCAGTAGTAAATAATTTTAATAACGATTTGATTTCTATGGATGTACTTTATGCAATTAATGCAAAAAAAGAAGAACTGGCTGCGACAAAATCGCCCAGATTCACGGCAGAGCCGTTATCCGTTACCAGTTCCACTATCAGTATATCCAATTTATTGGACCATGTCAATAAATATTTCCCTGATATATTGCCTGAAAGTGTGCTGAAGCATTATAAATATACTGCAAGACCCGACGGTAAGCTTGATGAAAGCGCTTTATTTTCTTTACCTAGAGATAATAAAAACAGTGTTTACAGAGAGTATTCATATGAAAATTTGGTAAATAAACCGGATATGGTTTTAACCGTTCTCGGTGATAATGTTCCCGATAATCGCGCTGATATAGTAGCAGAGGCAAAGAAAAACGCCGCAGCTGTCGGCAAGGTTAATGATGACGGCAGCATATCCGTTTATGTTAATGATATAAAAAAATATGTAATTATAGGAAAACGCGGACTTGTACATGGACTCGACAGGCGATTTTCAGAAAATGCTGCAGTTACTTTGTATGCCGGCGAGATAATTAAGAATTCTATAAAAATAAATGAATTAACACCTGCAAAACAAGAAGCAACCAAAAGTTATGTTCTTATCGGCGCGGCTATTGATCAAAATGAAACAATTAATATTGTTAGGTTTATTGTCAACAAATTCAATAACGAGTTAATTGATATAGAAGTTTTATATGCCATAAATACTAAAAAAGAAAGTACGGCTGTGCTCAATGCACCTCTGGATTCTACTCCAGATTACCGTACCGCTATTAGTATATCCAATTTATTGGACTATGTCAATAAATATTTCCCTGATATACTGCCTGAAAGCGTGCTGAAGCATTATAAATATACTGCAAGACCCGACGGTAAGCTTGGTGAAAGCGCTTTATTTTCTGTACCGAAAGACAGTGCATCAGAAAACGGTATATTAAAAAATCGTATTTATGAAAATGAATATGAATATGATTTCAATGAAAAAACATTTAAAGATTACGATAGTTTTGAAAATGAATCGCTTAACTCAAAAGATTACGACTATATTAAAAGTGTATGTAATAATTTAGGAAGGCAGGTAGTATTTGAAGATTTACGAGAATACTACTTAAAAGGTTATATAATCTCACCCGATGGATATATAGATAAAGATGGTGTGATACATTTAAACATTTATTCTAAAAATCCTCTTTCTTTTGTGCTTAAACATGAGTTAACGCATTTTGGTGAGAGTGCAAAAAAAGGATATGCAGATTTTGTAGATGCTGTACAGAATAGCAGCATGTATTATGATTGGCTTGTAGAAAAAACGGGTGTTGAGTATTGGTGGGATGCGTTAGATAAATACAAACAAGATGTATTAGATTCTGATCCGAGTATTCTTTCAATAGATGATCCTAAAATAATGCGCGAAATTATAGCTGATTTTGCAGGTGATATGCTTTTCACTGAAGATGGCAGCGGTATGGCCGCCATAGCAAGCAATCTTGAAGTAAAACAAAGAAATAAATTTATACAGTTTATACTTGATTTTATATCTTTCATTAAAAAGAAACTTAACGGAAACAACTTTATGAATCTTCAGCTTTCTGTTTTAGAGGACGGATTCAACCGAATGATTTCTGAAGCTTCTAATAAAAGCACAAGTAATGTAGATTTAAGTGCTATCAACAAAATATCATATTGTTTTGTCCGTTGTACCGATAATGAAAGAATCGATGCTGCCGAAAAGATGAGAGCCAAAGGGCATGATATTGTATCAATTTGGCGCGAGTACGGAATTATTAAGGACCCGCTTGGCAACTGGCTTGATGAATTAGATATACGGAAATACAATTTTTATGTTAAAGGCAATGCAAAAATTGCAAACTATGGTCCTAACCCTAATATAAAAGAAGTTAATGGTGTTATAAAAAGCAGATTGAAAAACTTTGTTCAGTGGAAAGATTTATACGAAAGATTTCCTGAATTAGAAAAAGCAGAGGTAGTAATTCAATATGCCAGAGTGCCTGAAAGCCGAAACACCATAATGTATCTTGCTGATGTTAATAGATTTATTATAGACAAATACCTTTATGATGATTGTTTAAATAATAATGATCCGCTAATAAAAACCGTTTTGATAGAACAAATACAAAGGGCAATTCAATTTTTAGAAGGAAGACGAATGCCCAGAAATATAAATCTTTTATATGAAATGGAACAGAAAGGCAAATTGCCTTTTTCTGAACGGTATCAAAGAAATCTTACTTCTAAAGAAGTGCTTGATTCCATGTATGATGAAAAAGAGGCAAAAAAAGTTGGTGACAGACAGTTCTTAAGGTCCAATTTAGTGCATTATAATAAAAAAGTTGAAGATTTGCCGTCACTAAAACTTTACGAACCTGATTTCGATACCAATGAAACATTTGTGTTTAATGATAAGGGTAAATTATCAACTCTAAAAAAATATGATGCGTCAAAACGCCAACATTATTATGTTCCTCAAAAAAAGCTAAATGATGTTTTAGATACACAAACATCAATAACAGCAGATGACAGCCTTGTTAAAGCAGGTCAAAAAGAAATGCTTGAAAAAGGCGAAAATACAAGAAGAATGAAATCTTATTTGCTTTCAAAAATATCTAAAAAAATATCAAAAAAAGGTGAAAAGAGAGCCAGAGCAAACAATAAAATCAGGGCCGGTAATGAAGGTTTTCTTACAAATTGCAATAGTGCAGAAGAAAGCCGTT
>JBJFGD010000152.1:0-3181 GCA_051892355.1 Acutalibacteraceae bacterium
ATTACGGCAAGTGTATCTTTGAATTCGTTCTCATCTTTGAATTGCGAGAAATAATCCGACGCCTCTTTATATCCACTCTGCAATGAGGTTATAGCGTTATTCCACTCTTTTTCCTGTTTATCCGTATAACCTTGACCTAAAATTTTATTAAGCCTTCTCAAACGGTTATTATTTTCAATATAACTATTCATAGCAGATTCATATGATTTAAGGTCGTCAGAGGACAAATATTCACGATTATTCAGCTTGGTGTTATAGTTTTGTAAAGTTTCAAAAGATGTCTTTACATTCGTTTCCCAACTGCTTGCCAATGCAGTATCATAAGACATTTGACCCTTTTTGAGTGTCATTTTATTACTTATAATATCATCTTTAGTTAATTTTATAATTCCCACTATAACATCTCCTTATGAGCCTAACTCACTTATATCCAGTTGAATGTATTGATTTAAATCGCCTCGCCACAACCAATACTTGGTGATTATTTTTCCTTTTGCATCTTTTCCCTCTGTATACCATACCGTTTGCGTTTTTCCTGTAATACCGGTCTGTATGCCGCTGTTCTTTAATTTAGTACCACCTATGTTGTTCGGCTGATATCCATTGCTGAATGTACCGTACTTGGCATCCTTATGCTTTGTGCCTGTATATGGATTCACACCCGCCCCAAACGCCTGCGTTTTGCCGTCTGAATTTCTGAAAATAGGATTTCCATAATGGTTATAAGTGCCGGTAAAATACCAAAGAAGTGTATCATTACTCGATTTATAACTACTTGCGCTCGAACTAATTTGCGCTTTCGGCAAGTCTGCTGCCGCGTTGATTTCTGCTTTCCGCAAATCTGCTGCCGCGTTGATTTCTGCTTTCCGCAAATCTGCTGCCGCGTTAATTTCCGCCTGCTCAATATCTTTTAACTGTTCAGCATACCAGTTTATCTGATTGTTATACGCAGTAAGATCGTTGTTATAATTGGTCTGAGCAATGTTATCTGCATAATTATTCCACTTTTCATTAATGCTTAAGATACTGCTGTTTCTGTCAGTTTCAAGTTGTGTTATTGCCGATGTCAATTCAAGTGTCAGGTTATTAAGCGCACTTTGACGCGCAATGTCTATATTTCCCTTTTGATTTGCATAATTAAGTTGTACAGCCGTCTGTTGAGTACGGTTAAGACCAGAATCAGTAAGTCCTAAGTTAGCGTTTTTCTCAGCAACAGTCTTTTCATTTATAAGTTTTTGTACTGCATTACGCTCATAGTCGCTTTCATACGCAACTTTTGTATCATTGATAACCTTATTATATTCATTTTGTGTATTTTGTTTTGTAGTATTATAAGCAGAATTCGCGGCATTTACCTCGGCTTCTTTACTTGCTGCAACGCTTTCTTGCGCTTTTTTCAAATAATTATCAAAATTTAATGAATTTATTTTGTTCACAACCGTGTTATAATCGGCAAATATTTTATCTTTTGTACTCATCACTTTGCACCCCCTAATAATCTATATTGCAGCGAAATGCTGTCAACAATCAACCGACCTTCACATTCTAGTTTTACACCAAAATTACGCACCGAATGTACGATTGGATAAAATGATTTTGTTACAATATATGATGCATCACGGTCTTCTGCACTGTTACCTTTTATAAAAACAGATTCGTTCTCAGTATTCGCATTTGTTACAAAGCCCACCACTATTTCTTTACCTCTGTTACTGCCAAAGCTCACACTAATCTTGTTTATATTTTTTAAATAATGCGGCGCTGAAAAATCAAATAATTTAGTCTGCATTCGCGATGTGATGGCCTTCTTTTTGAGCAGTTTATTATTTTGTTCATCCAAAGTTAACATCTCATCAACCTCCAAATCATTGTCGCTTTTCAATACGCTGCAACATACAGTATAATATTTAGTTGATTCCCTCAAAGTGTAAATTGCATAAATTGAATCGCCAATTCCGCAATAATGTGGTTTTTTTTGTTCATCTAATAACTCTTCAGATAATAAATTCCAAACATACCAAGGTATCATAACATTGGCATCTTCTTTTTTAGAATAATTATATACATGTGTATATCCATAGCTGTTATAATCCATAACATAAGCATCATTTTCAATTATAAGTACATAATAACCGTCAAAATCGTGAGAAGTCGCTGCTTTGAGTTGTTCTGTCTTATGTTTGTTTTTAATTCTATTTTCTATCATTTCTGATACCGAATATATCGTCATTTCACTGTACTGATTTGCCGACACAAGCGTATATACCTTACCGTCAGAATGAAGCCATACCAAACGGTTGCGGCATAATTGTATAGTATAAGGGCAATCACACCCAATATATGAGTGTAGCGTTATAATTGGAAAAAACACGCTGTTTGCCTCGTAGTCAACTACACTTTGATCAATCAAATCTTCTGCATCAATTCCACTGTTTTGTACATAATACGAATAAAATGTTTCATTTTGTTTAAATATAATAAGGTTTTCACTCTGCTTTCCAAAAGCCGTTACGGGATGTGCTTTATTACCAACATAAGCATAGTTGTTTTCGTTAAAATAAAGTGGATTATTAAGCCCTGACCATATAATCAGCGCTTTTTCGCTTTCATCGGTATTACCGCATAAAAAAAGACGCGAGCCGCCGTTTATACCGCCTGCTGCACCGCCAAACCAAATGCTTTGTGTCATTCTAAAGACCTTATTTAATAATTTATTATTCTCTTCTTCACTTTGATCTACTGTTGCCTCTATTATCAAATTGTCCTCAATAGGACCGTATTTTTTAACATCATTATCATTGTCTAAAAGCTTTGTGGGCATCGTATCAGAACCATTTACTGAACTGAATCCAATATATTCTTTACAGGCATACATAGCCAGTCCATCTTCTTGTGGTTTGCTTTCATACACCCATTTTTTGTTTGATAAACCGCTGGCATCTATGCTGTGCAAACAGGTTTTGGGATTTCCGTTTGCATCGGCATATGTAAATGTAACATCTATCGTTCCGCTCGCGGCAATTTTTCTGCCAAAATTGTATCTCATTGGATGTGAAGTTTCGCTGTCATTTTCATTATAAGCAGAATATATAACTTTAAATCTTGGTGTTAATAAATTATATCCTTCAAACTGTATTCCCGTATATCCGTATACATCTGTTCTTTGACAATGTGACATAAC
>JBJFGD010000153.1:0-3134 GCA_051892355.1 Acutalibacteraceae bacterium
CGAAGTATATGGCTATCTGCCTGAAAACAATTTCGTAATTGCCGTTGCGAATGAAAAAATTATTGAACGCCGTTTTAATAAAGGTAATGTGTTTTTGTCGTGTGTGGACTTCACATTAAAAAACCGTAACGGCAGCCACACTTTCCCCGTTTACGGTTTGCTTCATCAAGACGGTGCAAAACACCCCGTAATTATTTGTATTAATATTGATAAAAATGTTCCGGATAAGTATTTTCCCATTGAGGAATTAGCCGAAACCGAATATGATATTATTACATACTGCTATACTGATATAACAAGTGATGACGGCGATTTTACAACCGGTATAGCACCGCTTGTTTTTCCGAAAGGCAGACAAAATGATACCGATTGCGGTAAAATAGGTCTATGGGCGTTTGCAAATATGCGGGTGCTCGACTATGTGCTTACGCTTGACGGTACCGATAAAAAAAACATTGCTATTCTCGGTCATTCAAGACTTGGAAAAACCGCGCTGTTTACAGGCATGTTGGATGAGCGTTTTGCCTTTACTTTTTCTAACGATGCCGGTTGCGGCGGCGATGCAATTGCACGCGGTGGTTCAGGATTACCCAACGCTGACGGCAGTTTTAAAGTTGAAAAAGAATTTCGCGGAGAAACAATTGAAGTTATTACACGGGTTTTCCCCTATTGGTTCTGTGAAAACTATAAAAAATATTCGCAGCAAAACTATGGTACAGATTTTGATCAGCATTATATTTTAGCAAGTATAGCACCGCGAAATGTATGCGTAAATGCGGCAGAGCTTGACTACTGGGCAGATCAAAAATCTCAGCAACTATGCTGTTTGGCAGCGTCTGATGCTTGGGTAAAAATCGGTCTTGACGGTTTGCAAGACTGCGACCACTACCTTACCGGCGGAGAAAAATTGTTAAAGGGTAATGTTGGATTTTTCATGGCTCCTACAATGCATTTTTTGTCGCGCCACGCTTGGCAAGGTTTTATGGAGTTTATGCGTATACACAGACATAACTGATTTTATCAGTAAAATAAATATGTCAAAAATTTTTAGAACTGCACCCTTAAGGGGCAGTATCGGAGGTAATTTTTATGACAAACAAAAAACAACAAACGCAAAAATTGGTGCTCGGCGCTGTACTTACAGCGTTAGTAATTGTTTTACAACTTTTGGGCACATTTATACGGTTCGGTCCGTTTGCAATCTCACTTGTACTTGTACCTATTGTTATTGGTGCTGCTACCTGTGATTACAAAATAGGCGCTTGGCTTGGATTTGTATTCGGCGTTGCTGTACTGTTGAGTGGTGATGCAGCTGCATTTTTTGCGATAAATGTACCTGGTACAATTATTACCGTTTTACTCAAGGGTACATTATGCGGTTTGATTTCGGGGCTTGTATACAAACTTATTGAAAAGCATAACCGTTATATTGCCGTAATTGCGGCAGCTATTGTGTGCCCTATAGTTAATACGGGTGTATTTTTACTTGGTTGCGGTGTATTCTTTTTAGACACAATTGCCGAATGGGGCGCAGGCGCCGGATTTAACAACACTGTTGCTTATATGTTTTTAGGCCTTGTAGGCGGCAATTTTATTGTGGAGCTTATTGCAAATATAATACTTGCACCAATAATTTCTACAATTATTAACCTTAATAAAAAGCTTTAATCTGTAACACCGCTCAATATTTGTTGAGCGGTGTTTTTAGATAAAATAACTATTTTTTTGCATATTTAATTTTGATTTTCTTTGAAAAATCATTAAAATTCCAATTTTTTTAAAAAAACTCTTTATTTTTTTTAATAAAACTGATATAATGATTTAGATACCCGACAACTGTCGGTTATAATATTGTTAACATTGGATTTTAAATCCATAAAATTTTAGGAGGTTGATTCACTAATGAGTCACAAGTATGTTTACCTTTTTAGCGAAGGCGATGCGTCAATGCGCGAGCTTTTAGGCGGTAAAGGTGCAAACCTTGCAGAGATGACCAAGATTGGTCTTCCCGTTCCGCAGGGCTTTACTGTTACTACCGAAGCTTGCACACAGTACTACGAAGACGGCAGAAAAATCAACGATGAAATTCAGGCACAGATTATGGAGTACATCGATAAGATGGAAGGTATCACCGGTAAAAAATTCGGTGATAAAGAAAATCCGCTGCTTGTTTCTGTTCGTTCAGGTGCACGCGCTTCTATGCCCGGTATGATGGATACCATTCTTAACCTCGGTCTTAATGAAGATGTTGTTGAAACAATGGCTGCAAAAAGCGGCAACGCCCGTTGGGCATATGACTGCTACAGAAGATTTATTCAAATGTATTCTGATGTAGTTATGGAAGTTGGTAAGAAATATTTTGAAGAGCTTATCGACAAAATGAAGGAAGAAAAAGGCGTAAAGCAGGATGTTGAACTTACTGCTCAAGATCTTAAAACACTTGCTGAACAGTTTAAGGCTGAATACAAATCAAAAATCGGCAAAGACTTCCCCTCTGACCCCAAAGAACAGCTTATGGGTGCTGTTGAGGCAGTTTTCCGTTCATGGGACAACCCCCGTGCAAATGTTTACCGTCGTGACAACGATATTCCATATTCTTGGGGTACTGCTGTTAATGTACAGATGATGGCATTCGGTAACATGGGTGACAACTGCGGTACAGGTGTTGCATTTACCCGCGACCCCGCTACAGGCGAACCCGGTCTTATGGGTGAGTTCTTGACAAACGCACAGGGCGAAGATGTTGTTGCAGGTGTTCGTACACCTATGCCTATTGCAGAAATGGCTGACAAATTCCCCGAAGCTTTTGCACAGTTTAAAGAAGTTTGCGCTATTCTTGAAGATCACTACCGTGATATGCAGGATATGGAATTCACCGTTGAAGACGGCAAACTCTATATGCTTCAGACCCGTAACGGTAAGCGTACCGCAAAGGCTGCTCTTAAGATTGCTTGCGACCTCGTTGACGAAGGCATGATTGACAAGAAGCAGGCTGTTGCTATGATTGACCCACGTAACCTTGACACCCTTCTTCACCCGCAGTTTGATGCAAAGGCTCTTAAAGCTGCTACACCTGCAGGTAAAGGTTTAGGCGCATCTCCCGGTGCTGCTTGCGGTAAGGTTGTATTTACTGC
>JBJFGD010000154.1:0-12918 GCA_051892355.1 Acutalibacteraceae bacterium
ACGGAGGACGAGGTCTTGGCTCACCGCGATTGCCCTCAATTGAGGTCATAAGTGCAGTTTCTTCACCGCAAACAAACGCGCCGGCGCCCAGACGAATTTGAAGGTCAAAATCAAATCCCGAACCGAAAATATTTTTACCGAGCAAACCGTATTCATTTGCTTGATCAATAGCTATCTGCAAGCGTTTAACCGCGATAGGATATTCGGCACGAACATAAACATAACCCTTTGTAGCACCGATAGCATAGCCTGCAATAGCCATTGCTTCAATAATGCAGTGTGGGTCGCCTTCAAGTACAGAACGGTCCATAAATGCGCCCGGGTCGCCCTCATCGGCATTACATACTACATATTTTTGCTTTGCTTTGTTAGGTGCACAAAGCGACCATTTAAATCCTGTGGGGAATCCGCCGCCGCCGCGGCCGCGAAGACCTGAATCTGATACTACTTTGATAACCTCTTCAGGTGTCATTTCGGTAAGAACTTTACCAAGTGCTGCGTAACCGTCCATAGCGATGTATTCATCAATATTTTCAGGGTCTATAACACCGCAGTTGCGAAGAACCACACGATTTTGCGACTTGTAAAAAGTAGTATCGTTTAGTGATACATTAGCGGTATCAATATTCTCATCAGATCCGGTATCGTTGTAAACCAAACGCTCTACAGGTCTGCCTTTAAGAATATGCTCTTCAACAATTTCTTTAACATCATCTGTGGTGACGCGGCTGTAGAATGTACCGTCAGGATAAACAATAACAACAGGACCAAGTGCGCAAAGGCCAAAACAACCTGTTTGAACAAGCTTTACTTCTTCGGTAAGACCGTTTGCTTCAAGATTTTTTGCAAATGCTTCCTGTATTGATTTACTGCCTGACGAGGTACAGCCTGTACCGCCACAAATAAGAATGTGTGCACGAATCATAACTTTACCTCCAAATTATTCACAGTTGGCTATGGTGTATTCTGATACAACCTTGCCGCCCTTTAGATGTTTTTCAACAACCTCTTTTGCTTTATCGGCTGTCATTTTAACATAAGTAATCTTTTCTTTACCTGCTTCATAAACCTCTACAATAGGTTCATATTGACAAAGGCCAACACAACCGGTTTGAGATACTGTAACGGTTTGTGCAAGACCGCCCTCGTTTACTGCCTCAACAAAAGCGTTAAGAACAGGGCGTGCGCCTGCTGCAATACCGCAAGTAGCCATACCTACAACAACGCGTGTTGAATTTGCACCTTCACGGATAACAACTTTGTCTTTCATTTTGTCTTTGATTGCCTGTAATTCAGCCAAAGATTTCATTTTAATATCTTCCTTTCTGAAAAATATTTTGTAAAATTTTATCTATTTTTATAACAGTTGATACTGCTCATCAAGATACTCTTTTATCCACTTGATTACTTCGTAAGTATCAAGCGGAACACCCTCTAAAATTTCGCGAAGCTCTCGGGTGTCAAGCACAACTTCGCCGTTAGGTGTTTTGTGTGTAAATAGAAAATCTGTATTGGGGTGACCTTGAATTAAAGTGGTAATAGTGGATTTTATATCACCAAGCGGGGTAAAATCTAAATGATTTTTGAAAAAAACCGCTGTAACAGTGGTTCCGTGATTATTAGGATCGGTATTTGATGTAATCTTTACATTTCCGCCAGTTTGTTCGGCCGCAAGTATAAGCAGCGGAATACCAAGCCCCACATTGCGTGTAGTACGAGTGGTATAAAACGGATTTTTAACCGCATTTAGTGTTTCTTCATTCATACCGCAACCGTCATCTGCTATTTTAATTGTTATTGCTTCATCGGTTTCTTCAAGAGTTATTTTTGTAAGTGTTGCACCTGCTTTTATTGAATTTTCGGTAATATCAAGTATATTAAGCGATAACTCTTTCATAATGCTACCTCAAATGTTCAAATAATGCATCAATTATTTTGTTATCATCACACAAATTGTCGGGTAACAAAAAATAATTTTCTTTGTCACGCATTTGTGTAAGATAGTGCGCATCTGAACTTACAATAAACTTTTTATTCTGTAAATCATATTTTTGTATGTACTCATCACGATTTTTATTGTCATGCAGTTCAACACACGAAAAATACGGAGTAGACGGAAATGTGCCCAAAACAGAAATAATACCGTTTGACTGACGGTCAATATGCGCGGGATAACAAATACCATCAAAATGTGACACTAAATTCGGAATATCTTCTACCGATAAAGTAGTTGCGTTTATCAACATATTTGGTTCTTCACCGATAATGTTGTCATCAGCATCTAAAATTAACTGCTTGCCAAAAATATCAGACCGATTTTTAATAGGTATCTTATATTTTTGTAGTTCGTTTTCAAATTTTGTCGCTGCTTCAAGAGTTTTAAACAGACAGACAATGTGTATATCTTCGGCAGTTGTGAGTTCAATTCCGCAAATTGCCGTAATACCATACTTTTTTGCAACCTGTAAAAACGCAGGGCAGTTAGCAGTTGTGTTGTGGTCGGTAAGGGCTATAATATCAAGACCGCAAAGAGAAGCCATGCCCACTATGTTGTTGGGTGTGTTATCATCATCACCGCAAGGGGATAGACAGGAATGTAAATGCAGGTCATAATAATAGCGTTTCATTATATAATACCCGAAATGTATTTTGCCGCATTATAAGCGGTAAGGGGTGTTGAGAAAATATTTATACCTTTTTGTTGTGCGGTTGCCAAAACATCGTCTTCAAGCGTTACACCTTCTGCCAAAATCACGCAGGACACATCAGATAATGATGCTACTGCTACAACATTTATATTAGACATAATGGTAATCCAAATATTGTCGGCTTCGGCTCTGCCCATAACCCAACTTAAAAGATCGCCGATATAAGCACCGTTAATTTCGCGTTCGGGATGTGGAATAGCCAAGATATTAAAATTTGTATCTTTTGATAACTGTTCAACCGTCAAGGTTATTTCTCTCTTTCTTTTAATATTGGACAGCTATTAATGCTGCTATTGCCCTTAACTATATCTTCGGCAAACGAACGGCAGGTTGGGGCACCGCAAGCCCCACAGTCAATGCCGGGAAGTTCACCTTTTAGTTTTTGAATATCAGCCATCATACGCATTGATTCAGCCATACTGTCGCTTAACCGTGTAATAGGTTGATATTCGGGCAATTCATTAAATATGTAGCTATCGGGAATATACTGTGTTTCATCACCGTTTAAAAAGTTTTGTGAAACCGGTAAATATCTACGCAGAGTTTGAAGTCGGGCCTTTGCTATGTATGGGTTTTGTATTGTAAGCACTCCGCCGACACAACCGCCTGTACAAGCATTTAGTTCGATAAACTCAAGTGGGGGAATATTGCCGTTTTCAACCTGGTCAAGCACACGGTTAACATTTTCAATGCCGTCAGCCGCCAAATAGTTGTCATTAAAGATGGCCGTAGCCTCACCGCCTGAGCTTGCCCAACCTATGCCAATCATACCTGATTCTAATAAAGATTTAATGTCAGAATCTTTTTTCATGGCATTTATGAGTTGAAAATATATATCTTTAATAGAAACAACCTCGTCAACTTGACTTTTATAATCAGCAAAGCCGTTTTTTACATAACTTGCCTTTGCAGGGCAAGGAGTAATAAAACAAATGCCGATATCATCGGGTGATAAATCGGGATTATTTTTCAGTGCTCTTTCTCTTGCAAGTTTTGCAGCAACCTCCATAGGAGGAAGCATATGTATAATGTTGTCGTTAAGTGACGGGTAACGCAAGCCAATAAGCCTTAGCACCACAGGGCAAGCCGAACTTATGGCCGGCTTTTTAACACCATCGGTTTTTAGATAAAGACGCGTATAAGCCGAAACAAGTTCAGCCGCTTTTGAAACTTCATAAACATCATCAAATCCGATTTTTAAAAGCCCGTCAAGCACATAGTCAATATCTTCAAGATTATCAAACTGACCGTATATGGTAGGTGCGGGCAGGGCAATTTTAAACTTGAAACGGTTCATACTTTCAAGTTTACTGCAAACTGCCTTTTTAGCCTTGTGAGGGCATACCCTTATACATTCGCCGCAGTCAATACATCTTTCGTTGTTAATTGCCGCACGGCCGTCTTTTATACGGATGGCTTCGGTAGGGCAATGCTTTAAACAAGTGGTGCAGCCGGTGCATTTATCGCTGTCAAGTAAAACCGAATGTTTATAACTGTACATATCAACACCTATAAGTTAACACGCATAGTAACAGTAGTTCCAACACCAACTGTTGATTCAATATGCATTTCATCGGTATAGCGTTTCATATTGGGCAGTCCCATACCTGCACCGAATCCCAAAGAACGAATTTGGTCGGGTGCAGTAGAAAAGCCTTCAATCATTGCCTGATCAATGTTTTTTATACCCGGTCCTTTGTCAGCAAGTATTATTTCAATATAATCTTCATAAACCTTAACAACAGCTTCGCCGCCGCCGGCATGAATAACCATATTGATTTCGCCTTCGTACATAGCTATAGATACACGGCGAATTGTTTCAGGCGGTATACCCAACCTGCGAAGATTTTGCTTAATTTGTATTGAGGCTTGACCGGCTGATGTAAAATCATCACCGTCAACATCAAATCGAAAAATAAGTTCTTCGCTCATAGCTACACCTTGTTTCCAAGTCCGTTAGTGTAAAGCAGGCCGCAGGCTTCATATAAGCGTTTGTCGGTATTCATAATAACTATACCGCTGTCTTTTGCTAAATCGATCATGTCTTGACTTGGCATTTTTGAACGAACAAAAACAATGCAAACCATATCCATCATAACCGCAGTGCGAATAACCTGAGGGTTAACAAGGCCGGTTAGCAAAACTGCTTGGTCTTTAACATAGGCTAAAACATCGCTCATAAGGTCGCAACCGCAAGCGGAATACACATGTTTTCCAATGTTTTCTTCGCAACAAATCACCTTTGCGTCGAGAAGATTTTGAATGTCACTTATTTTCATAAAAATATCCCTAATCAGCGTATTTTGCAAGGATACTGTCAACATCGTCAACAGTAAGTCTGCCGTATACTTCATCGTTAACTGTAAGTACGGGTGCAAGACCGCATGCGCCTATGCAGCGGCAAGCTGTAAGTGAAAATTTGCCGTCTTCGGTACATTCGTCAGCGCCTATACCGAGTCTTTCGCTGAGTCGATTAAAAACATCGCCAGAACCTACAACATAGCAGGCAGTGCCAAGACAAACAGAAATATTGTATTTACCTTTAGGCGACAGTGAAAACTGTGCGTAGAAGGTAGCTACACCGTATACCTTTTCAAGGGATACGCCCATGCCCTCGGCTATCATTTCTTGAACCTCTAACGGTAGGTAGCCGTAGATGTCTTGGGCTTTTTGCATTACCACCATAACATTACTTTTGTCATGGCAGTTTTCAGCAATAACAGCTTTTAGCTGTGCTTCCTGTTCGGCAGTGCCTTTAAAGGGAAGCTTGCTTAATTTTTTCTTCATTATAAAGTATCCTCCTTAAAGAATATTATAAACACAACAAACCTATTATAATAAATGATAACAGTCATTGTATTAATTAATAATATCATAATTTTTTAGTTTTGAAAAGGGGTTTTGTTAAAAAAATCACATTTTTTTGTAAAAAATATCAGTTTTTGAAAAACAAAGGTATTAATTGCAGAAAATAACATTACCCAAGCATTGTTCAACACTTGGGTAACACAAATTTATTATTTAGCAAGATTTCTTTCAAGCCAAGTAAAACCTAAATCTAAAGCAGCAAATAAATTGTCTTTTGTACTGTCTTTTATGATACGGTCTTTTAAAGCTTTGTCGGTGTTGCTGTCAAGCAACTGAACAGACACTTTATCGGCAATTTCAAGCTTGCCGTCTTTTTTAGATGAAAGTATTTCAAATCTTACTACATATTTTTCGCTCATATCACCATAGTAAATTTCTTTACCCTTGCGAACAAGCGGTTTACCTTTATAGGTTAAAAAGTTTGTTTCAGGCATATAGTTTATCTCCTAATAATTAATCGGGCATTTCGCCGTACAAATTAAAACGAAAAACCATAGTTTCATCATCTTTGTTTGTGCAGCGTACCCATGCTTCTTCAATTTCGGTGCTTGCAAGTATTGTGCTAAGGCCCAATATTTGGCAAAGCCTTGATTTAAGGTTAAGCGAATCGCCGTCGGCAGTTTCGAGGTAAACATCGCCCGTGCATTTGTTTATCACCTTAATAAGGTCTTCAAAATCAACATTATGAAGTTGAATTTTTTCAAAGTTCATATAAATCTACCTCCATTCTCTGTTTATTTAAAGTATAAACCATACATATAAATATGTCAAGATTATAAAATCCGCAAAAAATTAAAAAGTTAGGCTAAATAATAGGTTTATACTTCATTTTTATGGTTGACATTTGTTGCGAATTTTATTAGTATTATATTTGTAGAAATATAGTCTTCGGAGGATACTGAAAAATGGATAATACGCAAAAAACTATGGATATGATTGTCAACCTTGCAAAGGGCAGAGGTTTTGTTTACCCCGGCAGTGAAATTTACGGCGGTCTTGCAAATGCTTGGGATTACGGCCCTTTGGGTGTTGAGTTAAAAAATAATATTAAACGCGCTTGGTGGAAAAAGTTTGTTCAGGAAAACCCATACAATGTAGGCCTTGACAGCGCTATAATTATGAATCCCGAAACATGGGTAGCATCGGGTCATTTAGGCGGATTTTCCGATCCGCTTATGGACTGCCGCCAGTGCAAGACCCGTCACCGTGCAGATAAACTTATTGAAGATTATGTAGCACAAAACGGACTTTCTGACAACCCGGCCGCTATGAGCGATGAGGAAATGATGAGCTATATCCGCGATCACCAAATAGCTTGCCCGGACTGCGGCTCACACGACTTTACCGATATTCGCAAATTTAACCTTATGTTTAAAACATTTCAAGGGGTTACTGAAGATAGCTCTTCAACACTTTATCTTCGACCCGAAACCGCACAGGGTATATTTGTAAACTTTAAAAATATTCAGCGTACCACACGCCGCAAGTTGCCCTTTGGTGTAGGTCAAATAGGTAAATCTTTCAGAAATGAAATCACACCGGGTAACTTTATTTTCCGTATACGCGAATTTGAGCAGATGGAACTTGAGTTTTTCTGCAAACCGGGTACAGACCTTGAGTGGTTTGATTATTGGCGCAGCTTCTGCCGCGACTGGCTCATAAACTTAGGTATGAATGAAGAGTCTTTGCGCCTTCGTGATCACGATAAAGATGAACTCTGCTTCTATTCAAAAGCTACTACCGATTTTGAATTCTTATTTCCGTTTGGTTGGGGTGAGCTTTGGGGTGTGGCAGACCGTACCGACTACGATTTAACCCAGCACGCAGAACATTCGGGCGAGCCTATGGAATATTTTGACCCCGAAACAAATGAAAAATATGTACCTTATGTAATAGAACCGTCTTTAGGTGCTGACCGCGTGACACTTGCATTCCTTTGTAATGCTTATGATGAAGAGGTCGATGAAAAGGGCGATAAGCGCGTAGTGCTTCGCTTACATCCGGCACTTGCACCTTTTAAGGCTGCAGTTCTACCGCTTTCGAAAAAGCTTTCTGATAAAGCTATGGAAATTAAAAATGATTTGGCAAAAGAATTTATGGTTGATTTTGATGATGCAGGGTCAATCGGTAAACGCTATCGCCGTGAAGATGAAATAGGCACACCGTTTTGTATTACCTATGACTTTGAAAGTGTAGAAGACGGTTGCGTAACAGTTCGTGAACGCGACAGTATGGAGCAGGTTCGTATTCCTATAACCGAACTCAAAGCTTATATTGCTGAAAAAATTAGATTTTAATTTTGGGGGAAAATATGGCAACACAGATTTTAACTATGTTTGCAATGCTGGTAGGCGGGCTTGCTTTCTTCCTTTACGGTATGAATACAATGTCTTCGGGTCTTGAGCAGATGGCAGGCGGCGGTCTTGAGCGAACTATGAAAAAAGTAACTTCAAATGACTTTTTTGGGTTCTTTTTAGGCGCAGGCATTACCGTTGCTATTCAATCATCGTCTGCTATGACCGTTATGCTTGTCGGTCTTGTAAACTCGGGCATTGTTGAATTTGGCAATACTTTTGGAATGATAATGGGCTCTAATGTGGGCACTACACTTACCGCTTGGATACTGAGCCTTGCTGGTATCGGTGAAGGCAATTTCTTTATGACACTGCTTCAGCCTATGACCTTTGCACCCATACTTGCATTTATCGGTATTGTGTTGCGAATGATTTCAAAGTCTGATAAAAAGCACAACCTTGGCATTATATTCATAGGCTTTGCTATTTTGATGTTCGGTATGGAGCTTATGAGTGATTCTATGGCTACGGTGCGCACAGTGCCCGGATTTGATAAATTTCTTGCAAGTCTTAAAAGTCCTATTATAGCTTTGCTTGTTTCTACCGTATTTACAGGTGTTATACAGTCTTCTGCCGCAACTATAGGTATTGTTCAGGCGTTGGCTCTCACAGGCGGCATTACATGGCAAATGGCAATACCGTTGGTGCTTGGTGCAAATATAGGCACCTGTGTAACTGCGATTATTTCAAGCTTTGGTACTAATAAAAACGCAAAGCGCGTAGTTACAATGCATTTCTTTGTAAATGTATTCGGTTCGGTGCTTTGTATGGTTATAATGTATGTGATTAAGGCCTTTGGTGTTACACTTTTAAATGCTGAAATTGATATGGTGGGCGTAGCGATAGTTCATACATTGTTTAATCTTGTTACTACTGTTGTATTGTTCCCCATAAAGAAGTTAATTATTAAGTTTTGTGAATTTATTATTCCGGATAAAGAAGAAAAAAAGCATACTGCGTTTTTGGACGAGCGTATATTTAATAATACCCCGCTTGCTATCAGCGAATGCCGCCGTCTTGTAAACGAAATGGCAGAGAATACGCGCAGTGCTATTATGACATCGCTTGATCTTATAAGCAACTATGATGTTCAAAAAGCCGACTTTGTCAAAGATACCGAAAGTATTACAGATAAGTATGAGGACAAGCTGGGCACATACCTTGTAAGGTTGAGCAGCAACAATCTTTCAGAAGATGACTCACGCGCCGTATCAAGAATGTTACATTCTTTAAGTGATTTAGAGCGTATAAGCGACCATGCATTAAATATTTGCACAACTGCATTGGAAATCAAAGAGAAGAATATTGCTTTTTCTGAAGAGGCTAAACATGAACTTGCAGTTATGATGGGTGCTCTTAAAGAAATTGTTAATATTACTATTGATTCATTTATAAATGATGATTTTGATATGGCATCTCATGTAGAGCCTATCGAACAGGTAATAGATAAACTGAAAGACGAACTCAAAGCCCGTCATGTTGACCGATTGCAAAAGGGCGAATGTACCGTTCAACTTGGATTTGTATTTTCAGATTTGCTTACCAATATTGAAAGAGTTTCAGATCACTGTTCAAATATAGCGGTATATACTATTAAACAAAACTCTGACAAACTTGATACGCATAAGTATTTAAGAAAGGTAAGAGCTGCTTCAATAGGAAATTTTGTAGAAGACTACACTAATTACGAAAAGAAGTACAGTTTAGATTAAGAGGTAATATAATATGTTAAAAAAAATCGCAGCGGTTGTTTTGACACTTATTATGGTATTAGGCTGTGTCGGTTGTGCAGAAAGATATGATGTTTCCAATTTACCTCAATATAGCCAAAAAGAATTTGAAATTTCCGGCTTTTGGGCACCTTATGAAATAAGCGAGGAGAGCTTTAAACAGTATAAGGATGCAGGCTTTACTTCTCTTGCTATGATAAATCACTCACTTGAAAAGACGAGTGAAAATCAGTTTTATTTAGGTTCTGAAAGAACTATGAAGGCACTTGAAATATGCAAAAAAGTCGGCCTTAATGCTATACTTAACTATAACGATTGGATTGCAATCTGGGCAGAAAATGATGAGAACTATTACGGGGAGACCCCGTTTAGCATGTTTGACCTTTACGGCGATTACAAAGATATTATAAGCGGTGTGCACATTTGTGATGAACCGTCTGTTGAACATTTTGAGATTTACGGAAATAAAACACTGATTGAAGATTTCAAAAAGGTATATCCTAACGCGGATTATATTATTAACCTAATACCTATTACAGCATCATCTTCTCGCGGATTTGACGATTACGGTGAAATGATGCAGCTGGTTGAAAAAATCTTTATGGATCCCTTTGAAAAACCCTATATATCGGTAGATGTTTACCCCTTCCACGAAGGTATGACAACCGATGACGGTACTATGGCAGCAAACTATAACTATATTGCCGAGTCGGCTAAAAAGTATAACATTAAACCTGCCTATATTTTACAGTCAAGCATAGGCGGCGGCGAATTTGAAATGCGTTTAGATGAAAGTGATTTGCGTTGGGAGATATATAATGCCCTTGCTTTCGGTGCCGACACATTACAATATTACTGCTATTCTGTACCTCAAAGTTTTAATGAAGACGGCACGGTTAACTATATGTATGACAGTTGTATCTTAAATCAAGACGGCACACCAAGCGATATATATTATAATCTGCAAAAGCTACATAAAGAAATACGGTCATTTGCAAGTGTAATTTTGTCTTACGATTGGGATAAAACCATCGGCGTTTCAGGCACAGAGGAAAAGACCTTCCGTTTAGATTATCTTGAAATAGATTATGAAAATAATTTTGAAGTCAGAAAGTTAGACGATTCAAAAAATTATGTAGATGCCGCCGGCACGCAAGACACACTTATAAGTCGTTTTACAAGTGAAAAATACGGTGATGCGTATATGTTTTTAAACTGGGCTGAACGCGACAACGGCAACACTGTAACCGCCGAATTTAAAGATTGCGGTGCAGTTGCAGTATACGGCGGTGCAGGCTTTGACGGCACACCCGAAATAATTAAACTTGATGAAAACGGTAAAGTTACACTTGAACTTGCTTACGGCGAAGGTTTATTTGTAGTTCCTTTGAAATAATAAGGTTGTAGGAGATATATTAATGTTAAAAAAATTTTTAGCAGCGGCGTTGGCATTAATTATGACCTTTTGTATTGTAGGTTGCAACATAAAAGGCAATGCTAATTTACCTCAATATAGCCAAAAAGAGTTTGAAATTTCCGGCTTTTGGGCACCTTATGAAATAAGTGAAGAAAGTTTTAGTTTGTATAAAGATGCGGGTCTTAATACACTTGCCATGATTAATCATTCACTTGATAACACAAGTGATGATCAGTTTTATCTTGGTTCAAACCGCACTATGAAAGCTTTAGAAATATGTAAAAAATTAGGTCTTAAGGCAATACTTAATTATAATGATTGGAAAGCCGAACAGTGCGAGGGCGAAGATTACAACGGCGAAACACCTTTCAGCAAGTACGATTTGTACGGCGATTATAAAGATATTATAAGCGGTGTGCACATTTGCGATGAACCGTCTGCCGATCATATGAGCCTTTACTCAAACAAGACTCTTATTGACGATTTTAAAAAGGTATATCCAAATGCCAGTTACATAGTTAATATCATACCCATAACAGCCGGTGCTTCAGCATATGGTTATGTTACATATCAAAATTTGGTTGATGATTATGCTGAAAAAATTATGAGTCAATTTGAAAATTCATATATTTCAGTCGACTATTATCCTTTCCATAAAAATGTTAAAGATGAAGATTTGTATATTTTTACAAATTATCAAATGATTGCAGAAACCGCAAAAAAATACAATGCTAAAACGAACTTTATATTACAATCAAGCACAAGCGCTGAATTTCAAGATGATTTAAGTGAAGCAGATATGCGTTGGCAGGTGTATTCGGCACTTGCATTCGGTGCCGACACATTGCAATATTACTGCTATTCTGTACCACAAAGTTTTAATGAAGACGGCACGGTTAACTATATGTATGACAGGTGCATTTTAAATCAAGATGGCACACCGAGTGATTTGTATTACTATATTAAAGAGATTAACAGTGAAATACAGTCTTTTGCAAGTGCAATACTTTCATATGACTGGGATTATTCAATAGGTATTTTAGGTGAAAAATCGACAACGCGCAGACTGGGTGCCGCTATGTATAATGAGTTTGAAAATCCAAAGCATTATGTAAGCGCAACCGCCTCGCATGAGCTGCTTATAAGCCGTTTTACAAGCGAAGAATACGGTGAGGCATATATGTTTGTAAACTTTGCTGACCGAGATGACAATAACACTGCTGAAGTTACCTTTAAAGATTGTAAAAAAGTTGCAATTTACGGCGGCGAAGATTACGCAGGCACTCCGCAAATTATAAAACTTGATGAAGACGGTAAATTCACACTTGAACTCAATTACGGCGAGGGTGTGTTTGTAGTTCCTGTATCATAATCGGTAATAGGAGATGTATTTATGTTAAAAAGAATTTTAGCACTGGCTTTAGCATTAATTTTGACTTTTTGTGTTGTGGGCTGCGACATAAAAAGCGGCGCAGATTTACCCCAATACAGCAAAAAAGAATTTGAAATTGCAGGCTTTGTTTCACCGCGTGAAGTAAGCGAAGAAACTTTTCAGCTTTATAAAGATGCAGGTTTCAATTTAGTAGCTTTTGGAACAGTTGAAGAAGAGTGGTCAAGTGATACACAATATTATTTAGGCTCTAATTTTACAAAAAAATCGCTTGATATTTGTAAAAAATTAGGTCTTAAAGCAGATTTGCATTTTGGTGCAGGTTGGGTAGTTGACGATATAGAGGGCGAAGGGTATTATAGCGATACTCCGTTTAGTCAATTTGATATTTACGGTGATTACAAAGATATAATAACAGGTATACATATTGCTGATGAGCCAAACAAAGATG
>JBJFGD010000155.1:0-3085 GCA_051892355.1 Acutalibacteraceae bacterium
GAGGTTGCGCTGTCTGCAGATGCCTGTGAAAGTGAAAACGGCAAGGCTACTTTTTCTTATGATGATGCGGTTATTACATATAATGACGGCACGGTTGAAACCGCAGTAAATAAGCCCGATAATAGATTTGAATACTCGGGTGGCAAAGATTATTGGGGTTTTCAGCATGCAGTGCAGATAAGACAGTTCTATAATGCATTGCAAGGCAAAGAAGAACTTGAAATTTCAGGCAAAGAAGCCCTTAAAATTCAAAACATCATTTGCCAAATTTATCAGAACAACGATAATACTTTTTTAATAAAATGAAAATACAATTAAGTTATAAAATTGAATTTTAGCACGGCGAGGATTTATCCTCGCCTTTTTTATTTTAAGTAAAGTTTTACAGTCAAAATTTTCAACAGTTCCCATTTAAGCAAAAAATTGCGAGCTAAATCCCGCATAAACAGGCGATTTCTACACACGGTAGAGTTGCAAAACTTTTTAGTATAGTCACTCTACTGCACGGTAGATTGTGTTTCTTATACTTAATTTATATAATATTTGCGAATAAAAATTACGCATTAACAAGGAGTTATTATAATGAGAGATTTTGTTATTTTTGCTGATTCCGCATGCGATATATCACTCGATTTGTTAAACGAATGGGGTGTTAAATATTGCAGTCTCAGTCTTGTGTTCAAGGATGATCCAAAAGAATATCTTGATCATGAAATACCGAGTAAAGATTTTTACGATCGAATGAGAAACGGTGCGTTACCCAAAACATCAGCTGCCAATATGGGCAAATTTGTTGCTGCTTTTGAAGAAATTGTCAAAGATGGAAAAGACATTTTATATATAGCTTTTTCATCCGGCCTTTCATCTACTTGTAATTTTGCGCGTGAAGCGGCAAAAGAAATTATGAATCAGTATGAGGGCAGTAAAATCACCGTTGTTGACTCACTTTGCGCTTCGGCAGGCTATGGCTTGTTGCTTTATCTTGCTGTAGAAAAGAAAAATACAGGTATGTCTATGGATGACATTGCAGAATTTGTTGAAAATAAAAAACTTAATGTAGCTCATTGGTTTACCGTTGATGATTTAAAATACCTTAAAGCAGGCGGCAGAATTAGCGCCACTACAGCATTGCTTGGCGGTATGCTTAATATAAAGCCTGTTATGAAGGTTGACGATAACGGAAAACTTATAAGCGTATCAAAGGTGCGCGGAAGAAAAGCGGCGCTTAAGGCAATAGCCGATGAATACGCTAAAACTGCTATTGATAAAAAGAATGGCGTTGTATTTATTTCGCACGGCGACTGTATTGATGATGCAAACGAACTTGCAGGTATGGTAAAAGAAAATAGCGGTGCTACAGTCAAACTCATTGCAAATATAGGTCCTGTAATTGGTTCACATTCAGGACCGGGAACTCTTGCACTGTTTTTCTTGGTTGAAAAGAGATAAAATATTTTGCTTTACAAAGTTAGTAATGATCAAATTAAAGCCTTTGCTTAATCGCAGAGGCTTAATTTTTTATATTAAAGTACTTTTATTTTTTAAATAAATAATGTATTATATATACATATATTTTATGGTTGGTGAAATGTATGCTTTTAAAACCCGAAGTTTTGTCGCCCGTTGGTTCGCCAAAATCTTTAGAAGCTGCTGTGCGCAGTGGTGCAGATGCGGTATATATAGGTGCAAAACAATTTTCTGCTCGTAGAAATGCAGATAACTTTGATGAAAGCGATATAAAAGAAACTGTGTGCTACTGTCATATACGCGGAGTAAAAGTTTATCTTGCACTTAATATTATGATAAAGCAATCCGAATTGCAAAAGGCTTTTGAAACCGCAGCGTTTGCCTATAAATGTGGTGTAGATGCTATTATAATATCTGATTTAGGCCTTGCGGCACTTTTACATAAACACATACCTGATATGACGCTTCATTCTTCAACCCAAATGACTGTTCATTCACCTGCGGCGTTGCAACCTCTTAAAGAAATGGGATTTAGTCGTGTGGTTGTATCGCGTGAAATGAGCAAAAAAGAACTTGAGTTTTTTTGTTTAGCGGCAAATGAAATAGGAATAGAAGTTGAAATGTTTGTTCACGGAGCCCTTTGTATGAGTGTGTCCGGGCAGTGTCTGCTGTCATCGGTTTTAGGCGCACGAAGCGGAAATCGTGGCCTTTGTGCGGGCCCTTGCCGTCTGCCGTTTAAAGTAAGCGGCGGCACAGGTTATGACTTGAGTCTTAAAGATTTGTGTCTTTATGAATATATAAATGAACTAAACGCACTTGGCGTGGCCTCATTAAAAATAGAAGGCAGAATGAAACGCCCTGAATATATTGCCGCTGCAACTGCCGCTTGTAGGCAGGCGGTCGATAACGGATTTATTGATTCAAAGCTATTTAAAACTTTGCAAGATGTATTTTCTCGTTCTGGATTTACCGACGGTTATTATAAAGGCACTTTAGGCCGCGATATGTTTGGAATACGCACAAAAGATGATGTTGCTGTAGCGGCTGACACATATTCATATTTACATGAGTTTTATCGCGCCGAGCGTCAGTCTGTGCCGTTGAAAATACAAGCAGATATACTAACCGAAAAACCGATAACACTCACAATAAGCGACGGCAAAAACACGGTTAGCGTAAATGGTGATATACCGCAGACGGCTAAAAATAAGGCACTCGAAAAATCAACAGTTTGTGATAATCTTTCAAAACTTGGTAACACACCGTATTATTGTGAATATATAGATGTAAATCTTGATGACGGGTTGTTTGTAGCGGCATCAGGGCTTAACGCTTTGCGCCGAAGCGCTGTTGAACAATTAAATGATAAAAGAACTATATTTTACCCAAAAGAATATACTTCGCCCAAATTTTCATTAAGCGGCAATTTGAATGGCGAAAAAAATTTAATTGCCCGTTTTTCAAACGCTGAACAAATACCCGATAATCTTGATAATATATCGGCAATTATTTTGCCTTATGAATGTGATTTTCCAAAAGATATTAAAGGTGCAAAACTTATAGCCGACCTACCTCGATATATAGCTGATGAGTCAGTAGTTGCGGCAAGGCTTAAAAT
>JBJFGD010000156.1:0-3072 GCA_051892355.1 Acutalibacteraceae bacterium
CGAAGTCAACACCCCAGGTATCAATGCCGATAGCATCAAACCCGCCTTCGTTTACCGCCTTTGTAATGCCTGTCTTGATTTCAAAGAAAAGACGAAGCACATCCCAATACATACTTCCGCGAACAACTACGGGGTCATTTGAGAAACGGTGAATTTCTTTCATATTGATTTTGCCATCCTCTAAAGTGGCAAGCATTGCTCTGCCGCTTGAAGCGCCAAAGTCAAAAGAGAGCACTTTTTTCATAAAACAGCCTCCAATAAAAATTTTTATTACATATTAAATATAACAAAAAAAAACAGTTTTGTCTATAACTTACTTGTAAAAAATTAAATTAAAGTATATAATTTAGCTATGAAAGATTTATGGAATTATTTAAAAGATACAAAAAAGCCAATCGTGCTTTACGGTATGGGCAACGGTGCAGATAAGATTATATCTGTGCTAAATATGTATGGTATAAAAATATCGGGTGTTTTTGCATCCGACGGTTTTGTGCGCGAAAAATTTTTTCACGGTTTTAAGGTTACCGATTATAATACCGCAAAAAATATGTTTGATAATATGATAGTTCTGGTGTGTTTCGGTTCGGCTTTGCCCGATGTTATAGCCAATATTAAACACATAGCCGAAGCTCAAGAATTATACGCGCCAGATGTACCCGTATACGGAGATACGCTTTTTAATATGGATTATGTGTTATCGCACCGTGACGAGCTTGAAAGCGTTTATAACCTACTTGCCGATGATACTTCAAAAAAGGTGTTTTATAATACGGTAATGTATAAACTTACAGGCAAAATTGACTATCTTTTTGACTGCCAAACACCAAATAGTGAAGTGTATTCAAATATTTTGAATTTTAGTGACAGTGAAACATATTTTGATTTAGGCGCATATCGCGGCGATACCGTTGAAGAGTTTATTTCAAAAGTGAAAAATTATAAAAAAATAGTTGCTGTTGAGCCTGATAAAAAAACTTATGACAAATTATGCAAAGCTTGTGAGAACACTAAAAATATAACTAATATTAATGCTTGTGTAAGTGATACCGACGGTGCAAAAAGCTTTTGTATGAACGGATCGCGCGGCTCAAACATAGCAAATCGGGGCACTGTAATTAATTCGGTTACAATTGATGCTTTATCAAAAGAATTTGTACCTACTTATATAAAAATGGATATAGAGAGTGCAGAAATTTCTGCTATAAAAGGCGGGGCAAACACTATAGCGCAATTTAAGCCCAAAATGCAGATTGCCGCTTACCATCGCAGTGAAGATTTAACAGCAGTGCCGAAAGCAGTTTTAAATTTACAAAAAGATTATAAAATTTATCTTCGACATTTTCCGTGCATGCCTTGTTGGGATATGTCATATTATTTTATATAGTGCAGAATAAAATCGTTTTAGCGCAAATTAACACTATATAAACGGCATTTTTTCTTGACAGAGTATAAATATAGTGGTAGAATTATGTAGATAAGTTTAGTTTGTATCTGTGAAGATTTGGCGAAATTCACAAATACCCTAATATTTATTGCAACGGGGCAAATACAAGCGTTCCCCGACAGAATTTTTATTTTTCATTCTGTAAAATCGCTTTATTATACAAGGAGGGACTAAAATGCCCGATAATATCATGTTTTATGTTATTTTCGGTATTGTTGCATTGGTTCTCTGCGTTATAGGATTTGTAGCGGGTTCAATATCTCGCCGCAAATCTGCTGAAAAAACCATCGGTTCTGCCGAGGCAGAAGCTAAACGCATTTTAAACGATGCAATGAAAACCGCTGAAACCCGCAAAAAAGAATCGCTCATTGAAGCAAAAGAAGAAATTCATCAACTTCGTCAAGATACCGAAAAAGAGCTCCGCGAAAGAAGAGCAGAGGTACAAAGACAAGAGCACCGAATTCAGCAAAAAGAAGAAACTTTAGACCGCAAAACCGATAACCTTGAGGCAAAAGAAGAAAAACTTGCCGAAAAGGCAAAGCAAATTGATGCTAAAATCGAAGAGTGCGAACAGTTAAAGCGCAGTCAGCTTGAAATGCTTGAAAAAATTTCAGGTCTTTCAAAAGAACAGGCAAAGGCAAACCTTTTGCAGATGCTTGAGGGTGAGCTAACCCACGAAAAGGCTGTAAAGATTTTGGAAATCGAACAGCAAACTAAAGAAGATTCTGACAAGCTTGCCCGTGAGATAATCGCCCACGCAATTCAGCGTTGTGCTGCTGACCATTCTTCTGAAATCACTGTTTCGGTAGTGCCGCTGCCTAATGATGAAATGAAGGGCCGTATCATTGGCAGGGAGGGCAGAAATATTCGTGCTATTGAAAATGCTACGGGCGTCGACCTTATTATTGATGACACACCCGAAGCTATAACCGTTTCAAGTTTTGAACCAATTCGCCGTGAAATTGCAAGGGTGACTCTTGAAAAACTTATTGTTGACGGCCGTATACATCCTGCCAGAATAGAAGAAACTGTTGCTAAAGCTACAGCTGAGGTTGAGGCTATAATCAAACAGCAGGGTGAGCGTGCAATAGTTGATGCCGGTGTGCATAATCTGCATCCCGAACTGGTAAAACTGTTAGGTAGATTGCATTTCCGTACAAGCTACGGTCAAAATGTACTTAATCACTCACTTGAAGTATGCTATCTTTCAGGTCTTATTGCTGCAGAATTGGGCGCTGATGTAACCTTGGCAAAGCGTGCAGGTTTATTGCACGATATAGGCAAGGCTATCGATCACGAGCAGGAAGGTTCTCATATTCAGCTTGGTGTTGAGGCTGCTAAAAAATACCGTGAAAACGAAACTGTTATTAACGCAATTCACGCTCATCACGGTGATGTTGAAGCCAAGACTGTTATTGCCTGCATAGTACAGGCTGCCGATGCTATTTCAGCTGCACGCCCCGGCGCACGCAGAGAAAACATTGAAAATTATATCAAACGCCTTGAAAAGTTAGAGGAAATCGCCAATTCCTTTAACGGTGTTGAAGATTCTTATGCAATTCAGGCCGGCCGTGAGGTTCGCATCATGGTTAAGCCTGAAGCAGTAAGCGATGACCAAATGGTAA